>NZ_BADW01000023.1:0-19505 GCF_000241165.1 Pseudoalteromonas sp. BSi20439 | reverse complement strand
AATTTAATAACCCAATGTTTGCTTGTACCTCTAGACTTCCCAGCTTTCATTAAACACCGGTTTATAAACTTAAAGTACAAAACGGAAGTAAACTTCCGATTTGTAAGCCTATATTACTATATTTCGGAAGCAAACTTCCGTTTCTAGTGCTTCAAAGGTAGTTATAGGAAATTTACTTCTGTTTTTCGAAAGCGTTAACCTAGATAGCTATATGAGCCACTTTTCGGGGGCTTATTTGAGCGAGAAGCAGACTGTCAGATAAAATCGTTTTTGGACAGAACCAAGTTAGATTTTATACTCTAATCCAGTGTCGTCAGATAACTCCATGTATAGAACGACTGCGTTCGGTAAGATTGTTTTCTTGAAATAAGTAAGGCTTTCTTACTCTAGATAACTCCTCTGGCTCTGCCATAAAATTACAACTCAATTTAAGGCTAAAGTAGAGTCCTTAAGTGGCTAAAAACATTCCAATGGGGTTATTATATTGAAAAATGCATTTTTGATATAAACTATTGATTTATCGAAATTTTCCGAGAAAACCCATTGATCGACGCGAAGCGGCGTCGATGGGATGAATCGGAATAGTTAGCCCTGCTCTTGAATGTATTTTCGAATTGTATCAGCAGCCACATTTCCAACAGAGCAAACAAAATATCCGTCAGACCCAAAAGAGGGTCTAACTAATTTACCTGTTTCGTCCTAAAAGCTTTTCTAACTTTCGATCCGCTACTTTATCATCTAATGATAGAGCCCTATATTCATCAATAAGCTTTGTTAAGCCTGAGTTTTTTTCACCACGAAAATATTCAATATTACGCTCTATTTTCTTTAAGATTTTGCTTAAGCTAATATCATCCACCAATGGATCATTTTCTTTACCTACAAACAGGTTGTTATCTTGCGGGAAGTTCACAAAGTAACGTAAGCCACGTTTACCTTCACCTGATGAGTAGAGTAAGCCATTATCAACCAATGATTTTAAATCCCTTGTAGCGGTTGCCGGTGGCGCACCGGTTATGGCTCGATATTTTTCATTAGTTAAACCATCACGCACAAAGCCGTCAGCGCCGACAGTGAAGATTTTTTTCATCACTTTCTCTTGGCGTTGGTTGAGTTTGACCTCTGCATATTCAGCCCAAAATTTTGATTTTTGCAATACAAATTCAACGGACTCAAGTGACTTATCTTGCGAAGTTCTAACTAGCTCAACAAACCACGCTATCCACTCATTAATTTGTAAGCTAGCATTAGTATTTCTAAGCTGTTGATAATACTCCATTCGATTAGTATTAATCATGCTCGACATACTAAAAAGCGGCGGTCTCGAAAAGTCTTGAAATAACGCATGCTCGGCTATGGCTCTACCAACACGGCCATTCCCATCTTGAAACGGATGAATAGCGACAAACCATAAATGAGCAACTGCTGCTTTTATAGGGCCTGAACAATTGGCGCTATTATACCACCGTATGAAAGCATCCATTTCATGTTCAACCTCAGTGCGATTATTACCGGGTGCTTTGTAGATGATTTCACTGTCGCCGTATAAGTCTTCTCTTATTACATCAATGGACGAGTCTCGATAATCGCCTTTTGTAATAGGATTTACATAATAATCTTCACTACCGTGTAATAGTAGCGTGTGCCAACGGCAAAGTAAGGTTTTAGACATAGCACTTTTAATGCTTTTGCGCACATCAACAAGCATCGCCGCAATGCCTTTTTCTTTAGGGAAGTAACCACCACGCTCTGGCTCTTTTAACCCTAGAAAACGAGCAACTGATGAGCGCACCTCTTCACGGTTAAGTTTTTCACCTTCAATGGCACTGGTGCTTAATGCTTCTTCCACTAGTAAGTAGACAAATGCATCATTATGGTCACTTAACGGTATTTGCGATAATGCCCCTTCAATACTGTAAGCTTTTTTCGAATACTCGCTGACACTTGCCTCAAAGCGTGTTGTGTCATATTCAAATTGAGGCCAATTTTTTTGTTGCCAATGATACATGTGATTTAAACCTTCTTCCGTTATAAATCACTTTATACCTAATTGTGATTTAAAAGTCTATTCAAACCGTGAAGATAAACGCCCTTGTACACCGACTTACTTACAGCATTTTGCTAAACAGTAAGATAACCTTGAGTCGTTGCTATCTGAATATTAAGCAAGACTAGACGACATTAACTATATACTTACTTTTTATTCATTGCTTACAATGAAAGTATTACCTTGAAAGTTAACAATAGAAAGGTACAATTATTTTTTTGTTACTAGGTTGTAGCAATTTATAGAGTGGGATTATGAATTAACAAGGAAGTATTGCACATCTATTTCCAGTTATTCTCCATCCAAATTATAGCTACTATAATTTCTGCATTTGATCAGCTTTTAAAGATAAGTCAAAAACTTGGAGAGTCATTAAATTGAATAAAAAACTTTTAGCTAGCGCAATCACGCTCACCGCACTAGCTGGTTGCAGCTCAACCCCTGATATAAATGAAGAAGCTTCAATAGAAATTCAATCCAAAATAAACCTAATAAAATTGAATGGTACTCTAATAAAACAACAAGACAATTTTACCCTTGCTCCAACTTTATCAGCAAAGAATATTAATAACAGAGGTATGTTTGATAATACTCGGTGGCAATTTAACGGAAAAACTCTGTTCCCTTCGTTCAAATCAAAGCGGATCGAGTGTAGTCTTTCTGAAAACGAGTGTGTGCAGTATACGCACGTAAACTCACCTTTCCTGAAAATAAATACGACCCAAAGTGATTATGGTGACACCTATCAGGAGCGCGTCGCGGATGGTAAAAAGCCTGGTATGTCTGTCCGTGATGTGGCGGAAGGTGGTGTATTACTTCTTGGTGTTCCTGCGCTGGTACTCATAGGAACACCGATTGCTCTGTTAGCCGGTACGAGTAATCTAATTAGTCATGGCTCTATTTGGTTTAATAATTGGGTTGAGTTTGACCATGACTCATTTTATGAACAAACAGTAAAAGCGATTCAAGCACAATTTGGTTCGTTAGAAAACTATATAAGCTACATGGCATCTGCAAGTGTTGCTTATACTGATCTATCACGAAGTAATAAACGCCTTTACGCGGAGTGGAATGCACTCAAAGCAGAAAAATTAATAACGTTGGATCAGTACAAGACTATGCAATTAACGAGTATTGATGCATACACTATTGAAATACCAGCATTTGGTGATATTCAGGCATCAAAAGCAAGCCTTGAAACAGAAATAAAAGATTATTATTCAAGCTCAACTACTGCTTTATTAACAGAATTCAACGCAAAATTAAGTAAGTCAAAACAACTATATATCAAAGAGCAAGTAGCTGCATATGAGGCAGTAACCGATTCCTCTTCCATTATGCGTTTTATCAAAAAATATGAGAAGCTAGATGAAGCTCAGTTAATAAGTAAGGCAAAAGTAAAGTGGAGTGCTTTTGTTAAAAAAGAACAAAATATTGCTTTTAATAATATTGAAACTATCCGAGATGCAAACATCTTTATTACTAAATACGAGAAAATTGATGAAGCGAATTTAGTCAATAAAGCTCGGGAGCTAGTGAAAAAAGCCACGTTGCGAATTCAAAAAGAAAACAGAGACAAACGTCAGGTTAAACTAGCAAAGCTAGAAAGCTGGCGCAAAATATTAAAAGTTGGCGATCAGACTTTTTGTGGAAGAGTCATCGAAGCAAAATACCCAATGTTCCAAATTGCTATTAGCCATCCTCTGCAAGGATTTTCTGATACTATTTGGTTAGAAAAAGACAAAATATTTGAAGAGGAGAGTGGTTGTAATAACCGTAATAATCAACTTACTCCTAGATTCAACCCTCTAAATTAATCGGTTTAACATACCTACAATCAATCGATGTAGCTACTGTCTTTGCTATTTCTGCTGTTACCGCTGAGATAGCAAGATTAACTGTAAACAATATTAATAATACATATGAATTAACTGGTAAATAATAAATAGCTTTCGTGCTCAATAGTCATTGTTTTTAACTACAAGAGATCAACAGCACTGCATAATGATGGCGGGATGCACAGTATGCATAGCAGCGTTAATAAAAATAACTTTAAACGTAAACTAAAATTTAATCAAAATGGAGTGTTATATGTCGTCATACATTAAAGAGCTTAGTGGTACTTTGGATGGGGTAGGTAGTACCGACACATTAAATGCTTGTAAGAGGTTTTAGAAGTCTAAAGTGATCTAGTATCACAATGCTTAAACCGTTGACGACAAGAATCCCCTTGATTTATCAAGGGGTACTTCAACAAAAAAGAGAATAAGATTTCGTTTGCGCCTATTTATGACTTTGCGCCAATGAAAGCAGATCCTGAAATGGTAACGCGATTGTTTAAGTGGGGTGACGGTTTTGAACGTGGAGGCAAGGTAAACTTTTTGCAAGTAGCCGAGCAACTCTCACCTATGTGTGATCCAAATGAATTGATTGCATACCTTCAAGAAATAGCCAAAAGGCTCAAAAATCTGCCAACGCTACTTTTAGATGCCGGTTGCTCAAGTTAATAGTGTGTCATATGAATAGTCAGCTATTCCGCTGTTTTCTCCCTCAACCAACATATTCCTTAGATTGTTCATTTTCAATTCTTGATCTTCTAAGGCTCTTAATCCAGCTCTTAGAACTTCACTTGCAGATCCATACCTACCAGTCTCTAATTGCTGACTAATAAATGAGTCAAAATGCTCACCTAATGTAACACTTGTATTTTTCGCCATGCCAACCTCCAATACCAATATTTAATATATTCTGGTATCAAAAACATATCAAGTCAATTAAGAAAGACAAAAAACACCTCCTTGAATCGCTAACAAAGCGTATTGTAATATTTGCTGCAAGTTCACCCCACGAAGACCTGTATTACAAAAAATCATTACTTTATGACTTCCCTATCCCTACATCAGATACGAGTGTATTGGCTAATGCAGTCTCTGATGTAATTAATGATATTTTCAAGGCTAATACGCGGTTTTATCGCTGTGGTATTGGTGCAATAGAATTAGAAAGTGAGCTGTATCAACAAGCTGATATGTTCAGTGTTAATTCCGACAACCCTCAAATGATGAAATGCTTAGCAGTTTCGCCGTAAACCCTCGCCCGATCCGAGGGCGGGGATATAAGGCGTAAAGTTCGAAGAACTTTAATCTGGTGTGGATTGGCTATCAACATAAGCTCGAAGCGTTTCAATCGTTGCTCCACCCGCACTGCAAGCAAAGTAAGACCTAGACCACAAAGCAGCACTCTTACTTTGTCTTGTTAAATGCGTATTTTGTAATCTCAGCATCCGTGATGAAACGGCTTTAAGATTATTCACCATTACGCTAATTGAAAGTTTTGGCGGGTACGCCACAAGTAGATGTATGTGATCTTGTTCTCCGTCCATCTCAATAAGTTCACATTCTAATTTTCCGCAAGCTGACTCAAGTGCATCCCTTAACTGTTCGATCATTACGCCAGTAAGTAACTTACGCCTGTACTTCGTTGTGAAAACTAAATGCACTACCAACTTGCTTACGCTGTGGCGCTTTCTCAGGTAATTACTCAACAGCTCTTTATTGTGTGCACTCACTTTACAAATCCAGTTTAACTTAATAATATATAGATATTATACAGATGAGCACTGAAATGTTAAGAGCAACAAAGGTACGTATTTACCCAACGCAAGAACAGGCTGAGTTTTTAATTGCTCAGTTTGGCGCTGTGCGTTTTGCGTATAACAAAGCTCTTCATTTAAAATCTCACATGTACCGCAAGTATGGTGTCACTCTGAATCCTAAAAAGGATATAAAGCCACTACTTGCAGTTGCCAAGAAATCACGAAAATACCACTGGTTGAAGCAATACGACTCCATCGCTTTGCAGCAATCGGTGATTAACCTTCATCAGGCCTTTGATAACTTTTTCAATCCGAAGTTAAAAGCCAAATACCCGCAATTCAAACGTAGGCAGGGCAAACAATCTAGTTATCACTGCGTAGGTGTTAAGGTGCTTGATGGCGCAATCAAGCTCCCAAAGATGAAGCCTGTTAAAGCGAATATCCATCGTGAAATTATTGGCTCAGTTAAAAGCATCACGGTAAGCCTAAGCAAAACGGGTAAGTTCTACCCAATAGCGCCAAGTGCTCCATCTAAATCTAATGAGCCAAAGCGAGTTAATTTAGGTGGTGGTGAAAGGCGCACCACCACGAAGTGGTGGCTTTAATCAAATCCTTCCTGCTGAGCTAAATATTGCTTCACGATTTCAAGTGGTGCACCTCCGCAACTAACCAGACAATAACTTCTGCTGTAAAAAACTGGCTTCCAGTAAAACTCACCCAAGTGTTCGGAAAACTCCTTTCGCACAAGTCTTGATGTAGCAGTTTTTAAACTGTTCACCATTTTACTTGGTTGCATCTTGGGATTAGCAGAAATTAAAAGGTGAAGGTGATCTGGCTCACCATTGCACTCCAAAAGCTCACAATCCCAAGATTTTAACAACCTTTTGTACTGAGATTCTAAGTACGCGGCAACCTCTGGCGTGATACAGCGATGACGATATTTAGTTACAAGAACTAAATGATAGTGAATATTATAAACGCTGTGATACAGCGTATTTAGGGCTTGTTTTTTCATAATAACTAAATATAATTAGTTGTTATGAAAAAAGCAATCCGTAAAGTTACATATAAAATGAAATCATCAGTTTCTCAAGAAGAATCGCTGATGGATTTGTTTGTCCACCATCACCAGTTGTACAACTGGGCTTTACGTGATCGCATCGAAACATATCGTGATTCTAATTACAGTCTTAACTTTCACGAACAGTGCAAAATCAACACTCTGTGGCGTAATAATCGTAAAGCGCATGGCATTTTCAATGCTAATGCTCAGAGTGAGCAAGTCACATTAAAACGTGTTGCACTGGCTTTTGACGGTTTTTTTAGACGGCTCAAAAAAGGTGATAAGAAAGCTGGATTCCCACGTTTTAAACCATTTCAACGCTTTAAAGGTTGGGGCTACAAGGCTCATGGTGATGGTTGGAAGCTCAACCTGAAAGAAAAAAAGCATGGTGCTGTTTATTTGGCTGATGTTGGTATCGTTAAGATCCGAGGTAAAGCTAGAAACACAGGAGGCAAGCCGAAAACTGCCGAAATCATCCGAAAGAATGGTGAGTGGTTCATTTCAGTTTCAATGGAGTATGACACCATTGAGAGAAACTGTGGCACTAAAGCTGTTGGCTTGGATTGGGGGGTTTCTCATTACTTTTCGACTATCGATCAGGATGGTAATTTTGAGCAAGTCGAAAACCCCCGTTACCTCAGAAACAGCAAAGAGCGATTAACCTCTTTACAACGTGACCTCGCGTTAGCGAAAAAAGGCACTCGCACCCAGCGAAAATTAAAGCATCAAATAGCCAAACTCCACCAGAAAATCGCCCGTCAAAGACTCGATTTTACTCATAAAGAAACTGCAAAATTAGTTGAAGTGGCGGCATTGATCGCCACCGAAAAACTCACCGTTAAGAACATGACTCGCAGTGCCAAAGGTACTGTCGAGAAAAACGGAAAAATGGTGAAACAAAAGGCTGGTCTGAATCGGGAAATTCTGAACACCGCGCCAGCCATGACTCTTAATTTGCTGCGATACAAAGCGGAAGAAGCTAGTAGCGAATTTGTTGAAGTACCAACAAAGCAAGTTAAGCCAAGTCAAACCTGCCCAGACTGCGGAGCTAAGAAGAAGAAATCCTTAGCAGAGCGCTGGCACTCATGCGAATGTGGTTGTGAGAAGCCCCGCGATGTAGCCAGTGCGCAAGTTAACTTAAACTGGGCGTTAGGTATTCAGGCTGGGAACCAGCCTAAAAAGGTAGCTTAGGCTTTCTTTTTGAAACTCCTTCAAAACGCGCAGCGTTTAGTGGGAGTTGTTCATGCCTCGCTCCTTGTTGATGATGGAGTTGAAGCGCCAGTACTGCTTCACACGATAAGTAAGGTTACAGGTATCGATCTAGGTTTATCTCATTTTGCTATTCAATCTAATGGCAGAAAAACCGCCAACCCAAGATTTGTAAAACGTGCTGAGAAAAACCTCAGACGCAAACAGCGTCAGTTATCCAGAAAAGCAAAAGGCAGCGCAAACAGGGCAAAAGCACGTTTGCTGGTTGCCAAATGCCATGAAAAAGTAGCGAATGCTCGCGCTGACTTTCAACACAAACTCTCTCGAACTCTCGTTGACGAAAACCAAGCGGTGATAGTTGAGACATTGAAATCAGCCAATATGATGAAAAACCGCAAACTGGCGAAACACATAGCGGATGCCTCATGGCATGGCTTTGTCGTTAAGTTGGAGTACAAACTGAAAGAGCAAGGTAAGCACCTAGTGAAGCTCGACCAGTGGTATGCAAGCTCTAAAACTTGTCATTGTTGCGGTCATAAAATGGATGAAATCCCCTTATCAGTTCGCAAGTGGGATTGTCCATCTTGCGGCACTACAGGTATAGATCGCGACTTAAATGCCGCCCTCAATATCCGTGATAAAGGTATTCTGGAATTAAAGGCGGCTGGACAGTCGTCTCTGCTTATGGAAGCTGCGTAAGTCTCGATACTACCGAGCAACGGCTAACGAAATAAGAAGCATCGCCTGATAAGGCGGTGAGTAGTCACTCAAACCTGGAATATGAAGCGTGCTTTTTTGTCGCCGCATTACACAACACGTTGGTCTGATATTCCTATTATTAAATGCAGTGATTAAATATCTGGATGTTTTATCACTGGCATTGTTGGTAAAAAATATTTAGCGCAATAACAACGTTAAAGTTAACAAAAATACGCAACAAATTTTAAATAAAGCAGCAAGCAGAAAATACATATCCGCTAACTCCCTCCAAAAAACTGTATAATAAAGTATACAAAACCCTGATTTACTCTTAAAAACCCCATCGTCAACGTAAAATAATAAAAAAACTCATAAAAATTTAAAAATTTAAAGAGACATTTATTTTAATAAAGCAAAAAACAAACAACCCCTAAGCCATTGAAAATACGCATTATTTATAACTTTTAAACGAACATTGTTTTTTATAAAAAAATATTTTTATCGCCTGATCTTTTTCAGGTGCTAAAAAAGGGGTCTCTAATCTGAGACACATTAAAAAATTCCTTTACTATTTATTTTATTCACATTTTAGCTATTGAGTCATTTTAATACGTGAGGATGTTTAAGTTTAGTACGGCAAATAAGTATGCCTACAAAGCAGGAGTTAATCGCCGCAGTAGCAAAAAAAGCGCGTTACCATAATTAAACATAAATAAATGAATAAATTCATTTATAAAAAATGCCGGAGGTTTTTATGAAACGCAAAAGTTTTCACTTTTTAAAAAAATTGGTAGAGCATCAAAAATAGGTACCTCTGTCACACAAAAAATTTTTTTATCCTTTAACATAGACAAGATAAATATTTTTAGCGCTTACCTATTAAGAGTTTTTTACAAAACGCGAGTGGTGTATTCGCACTAAATAAGTAGGCCTAAATAGTCAGGCTTAATCGTCAAAACAAAAATGGTAAAGGGTTACCATAAATTAAACATGAATACGTTAATTAAATAGAGTGAGCCATATGCACTATAAGCAAAAAAAGATTCAGTTAACCAAAGCAAAATTACAAGCTCACCCACAATTAAGGGAGCTGATTAAAAATGATGTCGTAAATTTAAAAGTAAACCACTGCATTGGTGAGTTACCCATTGAGGTAATACAAACGTTATTAGATTTAAATCCTTTGAAATTCACTTCTCTAATTTTAGTCAATTTCAGCGCGATATTAATTAGTAACAAAATGAACACACCAGTAATCGTGACATTAAATTATATAAGGAACCCATGTTGTGCCAAAGATTAAAAAACTATCGTTAAGCGCGCTTAAATTGCGACAACACCCAACGCTGACTACTGTGGTATCAGACGATAGGTTTACGCAGAAAAAACTACCCGACATTCAGTTTTTTTCAATTGAACAGCTTCAGTGTTTGCTTGACTCTAGCCCTATACCTGTCTTAAAGAGTAAAGAAGAAGGGGAGTATATAGCATTAGCTATTATACCTCTGATCAAAATTCTTCTCAGTCATAATGCAGCATTTAAGTTAATTGCATCACTCATTATTTATGATGAAGCTGAGCCAATAATATCCACCCTTGCGTTAATAAAGCCAGCACTACTTACACCCGAATTCAGATCTTTACCGCAGAAATTACACGGCCGGCATAACAAGGCTAAGTCTCTTAATTTAGCTGTACCCAATCAAAAACAGCTTAGTCATTTAGCTCAAGTATCTCGGTCAAGTATTAGAGGAGTTAAACGAACCTGATAAAAACTAAATTCATTAGCAGAATTTTTTGAATAAATACCATGCGATTTATTCATGTTTTTAAACATCACTAGTGTGCTGAGGAGGGCCTACTTTTTAGCTTTAAAGTTAACCGATTCCAATAACGAACAACCAGATGAGACGTGTATAAACGATGAGTAAAGAAGCCATAAAATCAAAAGAAAGATTTAAAAATAGTGGAGCCCCATTTCCCAATGCTAGGCATTATGCTCTTAAGTTATTGGCGGCTTTAATAAGATTAATAAAAGTATATAAACCATCATCAAGTACAAAAGTAACAGCATATGATCGCGCACTTTTTAACTTCTTATATCTGTGGCTAACTGGTGCTCTCACGTCATGTAAATCAAGCAAAGATATTCCAGATATCACCATTGTTAGTGGCAATACCCCTTGTCAACAACATAGTTTAAGGAGTGTCCGTAGAAATAATCCTTCATGGATCGAATATGCTATTGCTTACCCAACTAAAGGCAGTATTAGCTGGCAATGGCAACCTATCCCAAATGGTTTAAATCACTGGTTTTCTGATGCAATAACTAAAACGAAGCAAGCCAACAATTGCTGGGTGATGAGCCAAGAAGAGAAAGAGGTATTCTTATGTTTTATTAATGACAAATGGCAAACTCCTCCTATATTAAAAGCAAAATACCTAGTTCGTAAGGATGTTTTGTTTAATTACTTCAAAAAAATGGTTCAATGCGACCCTAGCCTAACAACACCGGCAAAAGCAGTTTTACTTGGAGTTGATAACTTACATCATTCTAGTGCCTTTCATTATCAAAGACGCGACAGTGATCAAATAAGATCTGATATTTTTGTTGCCCAAACATACTACTTAAAACGACTATCGCAAGCTATCTATGAACCAGAACTCTTAAAGTTATTTAGCGCTACAAAGTCTATTTTGCATAATGACTCTCAGCTAATTCGCAATACTACTAAACAACAAGACTACCTATGTAGTACATCAGGAAAAATACCTTCTTTATACTATGATATATCGGCAGCAAGACGAAAATATATAAATACCCCACCTATTTTTATAGGTTCAATACGATATGTAAATGTTGATTCAGTACGTCGTTTTTTTCATGAACTTCACTTGCAAGGCCAAAAGCTTGAGCAAAGTAAACATACGCTAGAAAGCTTACTGGAGCTGTATAACTTTAGGGTATTTGAACTTGCACTATTATATATTGCATTAACAAGTGCACGTCCAACACACGAAATTACATTTAAAAAAGAATATTGCTTCGATAAACACTCTGTCATCATTTTTGATAAAGGTCGTTATCGTACTATTTGGCTATGTGACTATTTTCGTCTTGCATTATTACGCTACGAGTTTTTACTGCAAAACTTGCAACTTCATTCATCTACTACTTTTGATTCTCCATTAATGTGGTTTTTGATTGATGAAAATTTGGCGGTCAAGCCATTATCAGCAAAAATTTTGCGACCGTTTATGGCTAAGTGGTGGTCAAAAGCTAATCCTGGGGAAGTAAAAATAGTACCTTACCATCTGCGACACTTTTTTGCCCAGCATGCATTAACATCACTATCTCCTACGCTCACGTCGCAAGATATAAGTCGACTTATGGGCCATGCAAATTATGGAGAGCAACTAGGAAGCGATGAGCTATTTCCTGTCGTACTAAACAGATTTTGCTCCTTTTTAAATAAAATCCCTGAGTTTTTAAATTTAGCGGAGATAAAAGGAGCAAATCATGGCTAAAAAACCACTAACGGCTCAGAGTATTATTACCTACCGTGAAGAGCTCGGTATGGATTGCGAGGAAACTAGTAACCTTCAGTGGGTATGCGATCTAATTAACTCTTTGAATATTAATGAGCGAGCATTATCAAAAGAGCAGCTCAACGATATTAATAAGCGAATTAAAAGTATTCCCACAGGTAAACAACGGGTGTTATTAAGTGCACTTGATCACGTTTTATTTTATTTGAAAGAAATATGTAATTGGCAGTTACCAGAAGTAAAAGAACAAGCTTTTACGGATGAGTCAACGATGTGGCTATTTAGTATTCATGAGAAAAATCTATTAGCAAGTCAATGCTTTGCCAGGTATGAATCACAACGTGAATCTTTTATGGATAAGCGATGGCATGACTTAGGTTGGGTATTACTCGTGCTAAACTTTGAAGTTGCCCCACTACATTTGTCATACTGGCAAAGAATATTATCAACACCTACCTGTATTGAGTTTTTCGAAGGACAATTTACACTCAAAGTGTCACACCCTAAACCTATTTCTTCATATGCAGATGAAGACAAAGCGAGTTTCACACGTTACCCACTGCCTGTTTTCCCTTTAAGGGTTTTGCTAAACTTTTATAAATATCTTCCTGAAAAGGCGTTAACAACAAAATCATTATTGGACGCTATTAATCGGTGGGTAGATACTGAGCCATATTATTTCGCTGCAATGAGCCCCGCAGAATGGTTGCGTACATTTCAATCATTTTGGCATCACCACTATGCAGTGCCACCAAAATTATTACGTGACTTAAGTGATCCTATGCGTCATGTATCGCCACTTGATTCCACAGAATGTTATGCTATTGATACGGTAAAAGAAAAATTATTATTCATCCCCCCGTTGAATAATGCGGTTGTAGGGGCAGAAAAAAAAGCCCCCGCTGATGCATGGCCTCATAAAAATCTTATTAAGTACCATAAACAATCATCCAAAGAAAACTCTACAAAACCTACTGCGCCAGCTTGGGGTACCGACAATGTTATACCTAAACTGTTTTATCACTATACTGATGAGCTATTTAATGAAGGTGGGGTTCACAAAAAGACACTCCTTTCTCAAAGTATCGACCGCTATACAAACTTTTATAAAAGCTTAAACCCATTAAGCTTTGATGATGCCACTAATCCGGAAACATTGCATCGTTGGGCACATAAAGAGTTCGATCGTTTAGATGAAAAAACAACACCGTGGCATTTATATAATTTCCTTCGCAGTGCATCACATCAAGAACTCACTGATGAGCTAGATCTAGAACAGTTCGAGCGCCCTGAGCTGCCTTCTCTTGTTGATCCATTTTGCTTAAATGTGTCTCAGATAAACAGCACCGTAGAGCTATTACTTTCTTCAAAAAACGGGGATGCCATGCAACGACTATTTGCCAGCATAGCGGTCATCTTAGGGTATTACGGGGCTATGCGAAGAGGCGAAGTTTTAAGGCTGTGTCTAGGTGACATTACTATTGTGAACCCACAAAAAAAGCAGCTTTTTAGTATCGTTATAAGAAATACGCCAGAGGGGACGACTAAAAATAAAAAGACGAGAATAATTACTGTATTTATGCCAGAGCCGGCAGCCAAACTTATACGAATATTATTAAAAATCAAAACAGGCTGTGATGAAACGAAGCCTTTACTTGGTTTTGAATACGAATCTATAGGCTTGCGTTCAAGCTATTATATCTACCCTGTAACTCAGGCACTCAAAGCACTATTCGGTCCTAAAGTACGTTTCCATCATTTGCGTCATGGTGGTGCGGAATTACTTTACTTACAGGGATTACATCTCGCTTATCAGCGTCAAGGGTGTCACTTATCAAGTATCCTTCAAGATGAAGCTACAGAGGCAATGCTATCTAAAGAAAGCTGTTTAGCGCGTTTTGATTTTTGGTTAGAAGGCCGACTATTTGACAAAATGAATGCCGGACTATTATTAGATGTTATAGCAAAACAGCATGGACACTCTAGCTACGCAACCACTCGTCGTCATTACCTTCATGGTATGGAAAAAACAATTGCATTATTCAAACCTGTATATCGCCAATACTCACGAGCAGAGCTTCGCTATATCTATGATATTCCAGTAGGTTCAAATGATATTTCGCGTATTTTAGATTCACTTAGCCAAGAGCACTCATTACTTAGTAGTGAGGATAAAAAGCAGTTTCAGCCTGAGCTAACAGAGAGCCAAATTATAAAAAAATTGAAATTAAATACCCTCATAGGAGGTAAAGTTACTACGACCAATAAACAGCCTTCTACATTTAATAAATGTGATTTTAAAACTCTATGGGAGAGCTCCTTACCTGAAGATTTTATCGATAAAAATACGAATACGTTTAATTACTTTTGTCAAAAAGTATTCAAAGCACTAAATAATAAAACCTTAGACTTTAAAACAGCCAATATTCAGTGGCGTCAATTAGCAAAAGGACAATATTTTAACTTTGTCTCTAAAGAGCTAAAAGCGCTTAAAACATTGGGTAAACCTAAAATAATTCTCCAGAAACCACAGGGAAAATCACATACCGAAACCCTTAACATTCAATTTTCTTGTGTATGTAACCAAAAGACATTGCAAGCTTTTAAAACTATTTGCCACAAAGGATCATTAAAGCATTACACGGCTACTTTTTTACTAATCCAAAATAGAAAAAGCCTTAACAGTAACAAATTAAATATGGTTAAGAACCAGTTTTTACGTAAAGACGATAATTTTAACTGGCATAAAACGCCAGGTGGGAACACTCAATTAATTATCACACTGAAAACACTCATTCCTTCTACATTGCTAGCGCAAACGTTGGAACAATACTTTTTAAATATAACCTTAAAATAAGGATAACTGATGATGGCAAAAATAGTTCTTAAACCAAAAGAGCAAACTTCGATAAGTGATTTTTTAAAGAGCGTAATAAAATTAGATGCTGAAGCTCGGATTTCATTTATTATCGATGATAAAACATGCAAAATAATTATGGGGGCAGATGATAGCATGCAAATAATCAGTCTAGATGTTGAAGAAGATTGGTTATTAAAAAATGGACAGTGGAGTCTATCAGCAAGTAGCTTTAAGCAGTGTTTGTGTCTCCATTCACAACAGAGCGATATTGAAGTCGATATCGAGTATACCTCCAAAAGCCCCTACCCACACGTTGACACCCTAACAAAAGGCGAATCACGTATATATATTCTGGCTAAAGAGATAGTGGCAGAACACCTTGATTTTTTAATGTTTGTTGAACAAGCAAAGAAGCTAACAATACCAACAGCCTCAGCAATAGAAATGGCCAATATCGCAAATTCATATACGCCTTACGATTCATTTGAAACGAATAAAGCAGAATCGAAAATTCGTATCGAACGTGACAACAGAATTATCCCATTTGATGTTCCTGAAGGGTTTGCACCAAAATTTGACTTATTATTGAATAAGGATGGCGTTGAAAACTTAAAAAACCTCGCTCTATCAACTAAATCCGAAACTGTGACTATATATACTGATGATGAACGAGCAGTATTTAGTGATGGTCATAACGTAATATCCAACTCGTTACTTTCTTTACGTGATTATGCTAATAAAAAAGAAATAAACTACGTCGTTGAGCAAAAGCTTGTTATCAGTATCTATACCTTAAAAAGTGAAATTAAAATCTACCGTAGTATGGACATGGTAAAAAAAGCAAACGAAGCACTATTGTACATAGACAGTAATTGCGTAATGTTAGCTGGGTTAACTGAAGAAACTGGGGGTAATTGTTTTTTATCCACACAGCATATCAATGAAACATCGCCTATGATTTACCGCATTAACTTAAGTACACTTTCAAAAGTGAAAATTAATGACATCACAACAGCTATTCAAATCAAGTTGCAAATGTTACTAGATGAAGATGGAAAACGTAGTCTCGGTTTTTATAGCGATACAGACTCAGTCAATCCATATCAATGTATTGATGATATTGAACTTGCACCTGAAAAAATGAACAAGGTAATAGAAGCTAAAAAAGCATTGGAGAAAAAACTTGGGAAACGTGGGGAAGACTTTAGTGATCCACAACTTCCTGGTGTGGGGTTTGATGATGTTTAAATTATCTACTAACGCTAATGTGTTTATGTTGGGCGCATTAGCTTCACTTACTCACATTGTTTGCAAAAATTTTAAAATCGACAAATTAATAGCGAAACACTGGACAAATAAACAGTTACTGCTATATTGATTAATGAAATTTTGAACAATTGTGGTTCTAATACCTTGAGCGTAACAGCATAGTGGTATTAACACAATTGGGAACAATACCAATTCGCTTAATTAAGTAAGCTATTTTGAAGCAAGAAAACCGGGGTGATAACAAGGCAAGAATTTCGTTATTTAGTGGTTCTAAATCAGAAATTTTTAACGCTGTTAGCGTCAGGTTTAATACTTCAGATTGATTACGTATTATTGCGGGTTGGTATCTTATAAGCAGTTGGGGTAAAGAGGCGGCAACCTCCCTACCCCGTACCGGCTGCGACGTGTTTAACCAGATCCAGCCGATGATCCAATTCTAACGAATTCCATCGGTGAGGGATAGATCTATTTATAGATCCATTAACTGATGGAGGCCTTTATGGCTCACATTCGCATTCGCCCCAATGGGCGTATTCAATTTGATTTACACATTTATGGGCAGCGCTTTCGTGAAGGCACTAAGCTCATGGCAACCCCTGTTAATACTAAAAAAGCCAATGCAACGCTTAAAAAAATCAATGCTGAAATTGATTTAGATACGTTTCAGTACCGTGATTATTTTCCTGAGAGTAAAAAAGTCGCTAAGTTTGAAGCTTTGCAGCGCGCTAAAGATCCCGATCGTCTTTATCCATTTTTTAACGATTACGCGAATGAATGGTTCGATCGTCAAAAAGCAAAATGGAAAAGTAGTTATCAAAGCGTGGTACGTAATACGCTCGACCGTTACCTTATTCCTGAATTTGGCAATATATTAGTTAATGAGATCAAGTTGGCTAATGTGGACTATTTTCGCGAAAGCTTAATGGTGTGCGATACCAAAAGGGTCCGTAAACTTTCTAATAAACGCATTAATGGCATTCTTTGGCCGTTTGTTGCCATACTAAGTTTAGCCGCAGAAGAGCATGACTTTACTTACCCATTACGCCGCTATAAAACTCTAAAAGAAGAACGTGCTAATTCACTGCCACTAACCGCAGATGAAGTACAACGCTTTTTAGAGTGTACCCCTACACAATGGCGCGATTATTTTATGGTACGTTTTTGGACCGGTATGCGTAGCTGTGAAATACACGGCCTGCGCTGGGAAGATATCGACTTTAATCATCGCCTTATTCGTATTCGCCACAATTGGGTAAATGGTGAACTCGGGGATGTAAAAACACCTAAGTCGCGCCGCGACTTAAAAATGTGTAATACACTTTTTTCGCTATTTAAACGCTTACAAAAACAAACAACCAGTGAATTTGTGTTTACTCACAAAGGCAAACCGCTTAATACCCACTTTGTAAGTACTCAACTGTGGTACCCCACACTTAATAAAGCAGGGCTTGTACACCGCCGCCCTTACGAAACACGCCATACCGCTGCTGTACTGCATATCGCAGCGCATGAAAACCCACTTTACATTTCACACATGCTGGGCCACAGCGACACACGTTTATTGTTTGACGTATACGCACCCTATGTTGCCAATGCGTCAAGACAAGATGGCTTTGCGTTTAATGAAATGATGATTGAACGCGGGATTGCATAAAGCACACACAGGTAATGGCTATGCGTTTGATTGCTTAACGCCAAACAAGCGCATGCCACACCTATACCATTTAATACTAATACCGCGCTTATGCGCATTTAATTTACTACTAACCTAAAAGAGGTTACTTATGATTTGCAAACAATGCCCAGGTAATACGTTGGCGTACCCATCAACTAAAGAGTTTGAGATAGATTTAGAAGTAGCTCAAACTGCGTTTGCTAAGCTAATGGATATGCCATTAAAGCAGCTCAACAAAAGCCAATGGTATGATGAATTTAGTAACAGGATGATGTTTCAACCTATTATTGGTTTGTTTAAACAGTACGAGTGCACCATTCCTTACTCTGCCTCTAGCCATAAGCGGGCGTGTCAAAAACACATTACACAATTTTTAGGGTATACCAAAAAGCCATCAAAGCCGCGTCGGCGAATGTTGAGCTATTTATCTCAGTATATTACTAAAGAGGGCAATATTACGCTGTGCCCTTGTGCCTTAATAGCGCAAAAAACAAACCATGCAGTGCAGCTTCAAACAACGTTACAGCATAAATTAGATAACATACTTGATAATAGAAGAGTCGCAGATCAAAACTTATTATCATTAACTGTTGAAGTGAATTATGTTCACTCAAAACGCGATTATCGCTATACCTTAATCGCCGAATTTTCAGTGGCAAGAAATAAAGTTGAAAAGCGCATAGCCGAAACATCCACTAAGTTACTCAAATATGCAAAAAATATACAGGCCGTGTCTTATGACCTTGAAGACATGAACACACCTCAAAAAATTAAAACATTTAAAGCAAGCGTGAAAAAAGAGCTACAAAAATTTAGTGATGCAGCGCATGTTACTGATATTAAGGTATACACATCAGATTATGTTCCTGAGTATCAACGCCCAGACTTTAAAAACTCTTTTAAACAAAAAGATAAATACATCATTGATATTGTCATTGCCGATTACTTTATAGCACGCACAACATTGTCCTCACTTCGAAAAAGACAAGACGGTGGAAAGGTGTGTGACATGATAAGCAGTGATGCAAAAATTATTAACGACTTATACCGAATTTCAAATAAGTTTAAACTATACCCTATATGGTCGGTACAGGTAGAGCGTGGTGAAAAAGAAAGCACAGGTAAGCAACGCATTCATGCTCACATTACATACACTAATGGTGAAACTGACTACGTGAGGAATTTTTCAAATTACCCAGGGGTCGACCAGCCTATATTACTACTGCCAACAACTGATAAGAAAATAAAAAGCGTGCCGGCTTATGGCCCTTTTTCGCATACCCATATTATTTTTTATGTATGGAGCGGTATTATTCAAACCGAAGGTACTAGGGAGGTTATTTATAAATTTGGCATAAGTCGTTTTGATTGGGCCGATAAGCAAACATATACAGTCGATGAATGTGTGCAGTCAGTCATGAACCGGCAATTAAACTACTGTCGCTCACATAATCTTGTTGCTAATGAGATTAACATTGAGCTTATTTCAACCCCTATCCCGTTTAGCGGTAATTGGGGAGGTAGCGCATTAGGCCAATT
>NZ_BADW01000024.1:0-62410 GCF_000241165.1 Pseudoalteromonas sp. BSi20439 | reverse complement strand
AAATAACCCTAAAAAGAGTAGGGATTGCTCATTTTTTGTAATTTGGGAGCTTATTTATTGTCTGGTCTGATGAGTTTGGGTGTGATATAAATTCAGCAAATAACAGCAAAAGGACATTATTTGTGCACTTTGAACAATTATTAAAACAAGCAGCCCAAGCGAGTCAGGAAACTGACCCGTTAACCAATACCATGCAGTTTCCTGCTAACTGGTGCCAAGGTCGTACTGCTTTTGGTGGCCTCTCTGCTGCGCTACTTTATCAAGCAATGCGCAATAAAGTTGATTCATCAAGAAGACTGCTTTCTTTAAGTACAAACTTTGTAGGGCCATTATTGGCTGAAAAACCGTTTTCTTTATCGGTAGAAATATTACGTGAAGGTAAAAGCAGTACCCAAGTGCTCGCCAAAGCGATTCAAGATGATGCGGTGTGTGTCATCGTGCAGGCCTGTTTCGCCAAAAATCGTAACTCATCAATTAATGTGCCGGTATCAAAGTCGTTAACCTTACACCCTGTAAACGAAGGCCATTGTTTAGGCTTTGTACCTGGGAAAATGCCAGAATTTTTTCAGCATGTTGATTTATGCCCGCAACAAGGCGCCATGCCGTTTAGTAGTGCGCAAACATCTCACCTTGGTGGTTGGATGCGATTTAAACACACGCCTGAAGAAATTACAGAAGCTCATGTTATTGCTCTTACTGACGCATGGCCGCCAACATTACTACAAATGTTTAAGCAACCTGCACCGGCTAGTAGCATGTCATGGTATTTAGAATTTGTACAAGCGCCTAATTTAGTGCCAGGTGAATGGTTGGGTTTTGAAGCAATCACTCATCATTCAAAAGATGGCTACGGCTTAGAAGATGGCTGTATTTGGTCGCAATCGGGTGAGCTTATTGCACTCACCCGTCAAACGGTTGCCTTATTTGATTAATTAAAAACGAGTGAAGTCGCGCTGGGTATATTGCTTATCTAAGTTAAGCATTATGGTGCGATATTCACCGCTTTGAATTATATTTGCTAAGCCTTTGTCAAACTGCTGTCTCAGCAAATCATTGTTAAAATACGCAGGCCTTGCCGCAGGTGGAAAAATAGCATGAATAACAAAATCTTTAGTGGCATTAGTTTTTTGATATTCCTTTAAGTAGTGAAGAAATATACGCCTATCGAGAATAATCGTATCAACCCACCCTGCCATTAAATGGTGTATCTGCGCTTGTTGATTGAATACTTCTTTATAGCCTCTCAAGTTTTCCAAGTTATGACCAAATTCTTTGGGTAAATAAGCAGGCGCATTTTGAAATGCTAAAACACTTTTAGTCGCCAGATCGTAAATACTATTAATAGTGAAGTTACTCTTTTTAAGACTCACCACCACATTCTCATAACTAACAACCGATTGGCTTCGATATATGCCAGCAATTAAAATACCCGAGTAATTTAATGCAATATCAACATGGCCTTGGTTCAATAAAGCATCTGCACGCTGATTTGACATTAATGTACATCAACCTCATTTATGTCTTGATTGTTAAGTGCTGCCTTTACAATCTCGAGCTGAATACCTGAATCATTTTCACTTATTACATAAGGCGCAACAGTAGGGTTAGCCGCAATAATAACTCGTTGCTGATTAATACCTTTAACAAATGCCAAGCTATCGCCACATAAACACTAAGGCTAATAAAAATAGTACTTTCACACTATTATCTAATCCGTTTTTTTTCTGTTGTTGGGGTTACTTTTCTTATTATATTGTTAGTAATTTAGCCGCAGTGTTTGTATTTAGCTATTAATTATAGCAATATTTAAATTATTGAATTAACTATAAGCTAACATTTTGCAAACTGCCTGCCCAAGCTGTGATCTTATCATTAATATTCCCGACATTGATGCAAAGCAAGTCGCACTGTGCCCTCGCTGCAACTATAAGATTCGCGGTATTAATGTTAATAATGACATCGAAATAGTCGCCCTGAGCCTCAGCGCACTGCTGATGTTGCTCAGCAGTATGTTTTATCCATTTATTTCTTTTAGTAGCAACGGTATTACCCAAACGATTACCCTGCCCGACGCAGCACGGATTTTATTTAACTATGATAGTGACTTACTCGGCCTATTTATTGATATCAGCATTATTCTTCTGCCTATGAGTTTGCTGATTATTTTGATCCCTTTGCATTTAGGCGCACTTAAAGCACTGCCGCAAGCAGTTGCAAGAAGACTATTAAAATTCACTTTAACGCTAGAGCCTTGGATCATGTCAGAAATATTTCTGATTGGTGTTTTGGTTAGTATGGTTAAAATAATGTCATTAGCTGATGTTAGTTTTGGCACTAGCTTTTTTGCCTATGTGGGATTTGTAGTTTTATATGTTAGTGCGTTAACACGGTTAAATCGTGCTAGGCTGTGGTCTCAAGTAAGCCCTGCCACTACACTTCAAAATACTTCAAACGCTGAGCGGGCTATTGATGAGAATATAAAAGCCTGCCATGTTTGCCATCAGCTGAGCGTTGAATCAATCTGTCCTCGTTGCCATAGTAAAACATATTTAAGAAACCCCTACAGCGTACAAAAGGCAGCGGCATGGTTGGTTACTTCACTTATTTGTTATATCCCAGCAAATTTACTGCCCATTATGTACACTATTAGCCTAGGGGATGAAACTCCTGCAACCCTTATTTCCGGTGTAATTACCTTATGGAATAGTGGCTCATACCCTATTGCGCTGATTATATTTTTTGCAAGTGTAGTGGTGCCATTAGCCAAGGCGCTTATTTTAAGCTTTTTGTGCATTATGGTTACAAAGCCCGCCAACCTTTATACAAAAGGTTACACAAAAGTGTACCAACTAACTGAATTTATAGGAAAGTGGTCTATGATTGATGTATTTGTTGTGGCTATATTAGTCGCCCTTGTGCAGTTAGGAAACTTAATGTCGGTTATACCTGGTTTAGGCATCGTCTTTTTTACTGTTATGGTATTATGTCAAATGATGGCAGCACACGCATTTGACCCTCGTTTACTGTGGGATTCACCTAAAAATAAAAACGCAGAGAATAAAGCATGACTAAAACAGCCAACGTAGCACAAAAAACACGGATTTCTGCGATTTGGATTATTCCCGTGGTTGCCTTATTGGTAGGTATTTGGATGCTTTATCAATACCAATTAAATAAAGGTCAAACAATCTATATTTCTATGCCGCAAGCCGAGGGCATTGTTGCCGGTAAAACAGAAATTAAAGTACGTAGTGTTAAAATAGGACAAATTGATCACGTCCGTCTTTCTGACAGCCAAGACAGCGTAATAGCTCGGGCACAAATAGATAAAAATTACGATAATTTACTTACCGAAGATGCCAGCATTTGGGTTGTAAAACCTCGCATAGATGAAACTGGCATTAGTGGCATGAGCACTTTGCTCTCAGGCGTTTATTTAGAGTTTTCGCCAGGCGAAAGTAAACAACTAAAGAAGCAGTTTAAACTTCAAGAGGAACCCGCATTAATAGGCAAAGATGTTCAAGGTGGCCGTTTTAAGTTACTCAGTTACAATGCAGAAGTACTTGATGTCAGTACTGGCATATTTTTTAAAAACTATAAAATAGGCCAAATAGAAACCGCTACTTTTGATTGGAAAAACCAAGCAATGCAATACGGTATTTTTATTAAAGCCCCCTATGAGAACTTGATCACCTTAAACTCTATTTTTTGGGTTAACTCAGGTATAGAAATAGATCTTTCCGCAGATGGTATCAACATTAACACTGGTTCTTTAAGCAAATTATTGAAAGGGGGGATCTCTGTCGGACTACCTGAGCAGCAGGCTCCTGGCGATTTAGCGCAAGACAGCCATAGCTTTTCTTTAAGCCAAAGTTACAAACAAGCTCTAGAAGAGCGCTTTTATGATTTTGATTATTACCTTATTGAATTTGAACAATCTATTCGAGGGTTACGTGTAGGTGCCCCAGTAGAGTATCGCGGTACACGCGTAGGTACTGTGGTTGAAGCACCCGCCAATGTAATTATAGATGGAAAACCGGCTCATTTTCGCGCTAAAAGTACCGCTGTCCCTGTATTGATCAAAGTGGAATATGGACGTTTATACCACAACAACGCCTTAGCTAAAGAGTATTGGAAATCAAGCATAATCGAGTGGATAAAAAATGGCATGAGAGCATCGCTTAAACCGGGAAATTTACTCACTGGTGCAGTGTACGTCGACTTTGACTTTTACACAGACACCCCAAAAAGCGAGCTTAAAAAGCTTGCTCAATACGATGTGTTTCCGAGTGTATCTAGTGGTATAACGGTGCTTGCTGACCAAGTGTCTGATGTGCTGAATAAGGTAAATAATTTAAAAATTGAAGACAGTTTGGCAAAAATGCAAACAACATTCAGCGAGTATCAAGCGTTGGCCAGTGAAATGCGCACATTATTAAGTAAACCTGACACCCAAAATTTACCCGGTGACTTTAATCGTAATCTCGAAAAAATAACCAAAAGCATGGAGCAATTTGAAATAACCATGCGGCAGTTTGATAAAACCATGGCAAGCTATCAAGCAGGCTCACAAATGCACCACCAGCTTGAACAAACACTGCTGCAAATTAAGCGTTTATCTGAAGAATTCCAACCACTTACTCGTGGTTTAAACGAACAACCTAACATGCTCATTTTTGATAAGTCACTGCCTAGCGACCCGCAACCAAGGAAACAATAATGAAAGCACTATTTTTACTTTTAACGGGTGTGATCTTTATCAGTGGTTGCAGCTCTGCTATTCAAACAACAATTCAGTATTACCAATTTGAGCAACCCATTAATGACTCTTCGCGAAATGTGCAAGATACACAGGCACAACTGCGCGTGCAAACAGTCACCTTAAGAGGCGCATTGAATAACCGGGGTATTGCTATGAAAGTAGATAGTAATCAAATCCATGCTGCTAATTATCATCTATGGGGCGAGTCGCCAGATGTTATGCTCAGTGCCAGCGCGCAGCAAACATTATTTAATACCATGACCAACTGGATGGTTATTAAAGGCTTACCCGTTATTACTGACCAACAGCAACAAACATTTTACGAATTAGAATACGAACTACACCACTTTAACGGTGATCTGCAAGGTAATGCAGATATTTCAGGGCTATGGCGTTTATACTACACTCACCCAGAATCGGGTAGGCGTTTAATAAGCATCCATAATTTCTCATCTGTTTTGCCAATTGATGATGATGGCTATGATTCATTGGTGGCGACTCTTGAAAAAATGTGGCAACAAATCAACATCCTTGCGGCAAAAGAAATTGAAAAAGCGCGAATTTAATTTCGCTCTGTATTAAGTAAATATACATCTACCGCAATGTTAGTGTTCTCTATAATCACTTGACCTTGGGTTTTAAAACCGAGCTTTTGTAATACATTTTTTGATGCACGGTTATCATTGCGGGTGATCGCCGTAACTTGTTTAATCCCCAAGTTTTGTCTATGGCTTATCAAGGTATTTGCCGCTTCAAAAATATAGCCCTTTTTTTCAAAACCGTCTTTTAGCGCAAACCCTAAATCGGGATATTGCAGAACAGCTCGCTGATAAAACCCAACAATACCAACCAGTGTTTCATCATGTAATACGATTATATAAGGCCCAAAGCCATGCTGCTTATGGGCAGATATAAAACTGTCTTTGATGTATTTTTTAGCGTCGTCTAAGGTGTAAATACCTTTATCACCAATGTATTTAGTGAAATTATCCTGATTAACCAACTTAAATAACTCTGCCGCGTCTGCTATTTGTGCGAAGCGTATGTATAAACGCTCTGTTGTAAAAGCAATATTCAAAATAACTCCTGATAAATTTTTAACGACCCGATATTTTTTTATTGACTGAAATAAAAAAGAAGATTATTTTTGCGCCGATGTTTTTAAAGGCACAACAATAGCGGCATGCATTCCTTGCGCCGTCTGGCGCCAAAGCCAACGCGTTTCACTAAAACTATTAATTTAACATAATTTTTTAAGTGCCCTCCACGCGTGCAAAAGCAGTGACTTGGAAAATGATTTAACAACAAACTTATCATCTTCTTTGTTTTTGTATAAGCAGTTTACTTTTTAAATCTGCTTTTAATTTTGTGATCTTATAAATGCTTGAACCTTCTGCGTTAACTCTACTGCCGCCTGCGGTAGTGGTTGTATTGGCTGTTGTTTTACGCCGCCCTATTTTATCGTTACTGATTGGTGCATTAGTTGGCCTTGTTTTAGCTGACCCTAGCAAAGTTCTCTCAAATTTTGCCAGCACATCACTCAAAGTAATGACTGATGAAACCATTGGTTGGTTAATACTTGTGTGTGGCGGCTTTGGTGCGCTTATTGCCTTATTAGTGCGCACTGGAGGGGCTTCTGCGTTTGGTAGTTTGGCTTTAAAGTACACCCGAGGTAAACGATCCTCCTTATTTATGACCTTTTGTTTGGGTGTCGTGATATTTATTGACGATTATTTAAACGCGCTTACCGTGGGTGAAACCATGAAGCGGATCACCGACAAATTTAAAGTGAGTCGTGAAATGCTCGCTTACGTTGTTGATTCAACGGCAGCGCCTATTTGTGTACTCGTCCCTTTGTCAACGTGGGCTGTATTTTTTGGTGGCCTGTTAGTGGATAACGGCATTGCAGAAGAAGGCCAAGGCATTGCCGTTTATATGCAGGCTATTCCTTACATGTTTTATGCATGGTTTGCGGTGCTGACTGTGGTGCTGGTTATTGCAGGTGTGATCCCTACTTTTGGCCCTATGAAAAAAGCAGAACAACTTGCGCTTACTCACGCTCCATCTTTAGAGCCTGCGCTTTATACTGAGGTACAAACGGCGGATGAATACGCAGTTAAAGCAGCAGAAGAACACTTTGAAGATGCTGATCCCAAAGGTAAGTTATATAACTTTTTATTGCCGATTATTTTGTTAGTGGCATTTACTGTTTACTTTGAAATAGACGTATACAAAGGCCTTTTAGCGACAATGGCTGTTACTTTACCATTTTACGCGTTACAAAAATTAATGAGCTTTAGCGAAATGATAGAGCGTATGCTGGATGGTTTTAAAAGTATGATCCCGGCAATTGGGACTGTAATAGCCGCCTTTATATTTAAAGACGTATGTGACTTGATTGGTTTACCACAATTTGTAATTGGCAGCTTAAGTCCATATATGACCGCTGGCTATTTACCCGCGGTGGTATTTGTTGCGATGTCGATATTAGCGTTTGCGACGGGGTCAAGTTGGGGTATTTTTGCGGTCTCAATCCCTATTGTTATGCCACTGGCAACCGCTGTTGATGCAAATATTCCATTGGTGATTGGCGCATTACTCTCAGCGTCTTCATTTGGCAGCCAAGCCTGTTTTTACTCTGACTCTACCGTGCTGGCAGCTCAAGGCTCAGGATGTAATTTAATCAGTCATGCCGTGACTCAATTACCTTATACACTCATTGCTGCAGCTTTAGCCATCATTGGCTTTTTACTAATGGCTTAAAGTGAGTATTTAATTAAAGTCATACTTAGCCAAAAATATAGCACCGTTAAAACAAAACCCAGTCAACAGTGACTGGGTTTTTGGTTTTAAAGTAATTTCAACTTACTTTTGCAATTTTATATCGCTGTAGTAGGCATCTAAACTCGTCACTTTAGTTTGGTTTGGTAAATCAGCAAACTCGCTATCACTAAACTTAGTGCCGCGTAGCTGCACATTTAAACGAGCTGCTTTTGGATTTAACATTGTTTGCTGGTAGTAATCTTTAATATCAGCAAGTGTGACTTTTTCCACCTCTGCAATTAATTTTTGTTTTGAATCAAAATCAAAGTTTTCACGGTACCAATCGTTAATAAGCGGGCTCATTTCATCACTTAAATTCTTGGGCTGCTCTTTTAACGATACCAAGGTTGCATTTTTAAGCTGTGAAAATGTTTCTTCACTCATGGCATTAAGCTCTAAAGCGTACTCTTTTTTGAACTTATCAAAGCGTACTTGAATGTCTTTTGGCCCTTTCACCGGTGTTTGGATAAATAAACCAATACCAGAGTAATCTTCAATAGGACGCGCTAATGCGCCTACTGCATAGGCAAGTTGCTCTTCAGTACGCATTTTATCAAACGCGATTGTTCTAAAGTGCCCTTGTAATACAGCTGCCTGTGCTTTTTGTTTGTAACCAGGTGTTGGGTGGATAGTCATATCGACCACCGCTACATCGGCTACATCAATATCTTTGTGTAATACACGCGCTTCACCTAGTTGCGGTAACCATGCTTTACTACGTGCAAACTCAGTTTGAGTATGGCTGCTTGGTAAAATAGCCGTTAACTCAGCAGCAATAGCATCAATGTCTTTTTGATTGTAATTACCGTAGCTAAATACACGTAAGTTATTATTCGCTAACGTGCTTTGCTTTAAGGTCTGTAAATCTGCAAGCGTTAGTGCTTTTGCAGCATTAATAAGCGCACCTGTATCAAAGCTACCAGTACGAGTTAGCTTAGAATACTCACCAAATGCTTGTGCATACGGGAACTGTTTTTGTTGATTTAGTAAATCTCGCTGATAACGGTCAATCGCTTGATTAAACGCTTGTGCTGAAATTTCATCGTCAAACCCAGCTAACGCTTGTTTAAGTAAAATATCTTGTTTATCGGTAAAACCACTTAACGATAGCACCAATCCATTACTTGAGCTTAAATTAACGTTCATACCAGCAATGGCAGCTTCAGTTCGTAACTGACTTAATTGAGTGTTATACAGATCAGCCCAAACAGAATAAAGTACGGTTGAGTTAATATCATGCAAACCTGTTTGCGTGTTGATATACACCTCAACTAAACCTTTAGGCTGCTCTGCAAACTGCTGACTTGCTTGGCGCCAAATTTTTACGCCGTTTTTATCATAGCTAAGCTC
This sequence comes from Pseudoalteromonas sp. BSi20439, assembly GCF_000241165.1. NCBI lineage: Bacteria > Pseudomonadati > Pseudomonadota > Gammaproteobacteria > Alteromonadales > Pseudoalteromonadaceae > Pseudoalteromonas > Pseudoalteromonas sp. BSi20439. The sequence goes on along the minus strand of NZ_BADW01000024.1, from coordinate 53,475 downwards.
AGGATGCTTCTGCTCTTTAAAAGCTTGCGTTTTAATAGCAAAACTCTCTGGTAGTAAATTGTTAACACTTGGTAAGGCTAAATTAAAATCACTTGGTTTTTCCCAGCTGGCAATTTCTGCATCGCTAATATCGTTAATTTTATATTTACCATCGTAAAAATGCAGCTCAGAATCTGTTTCTTCCTGTTGAGAAATATACCAGATGCGCAGTGTATCGGCATTAAGTTGCTTAAGTACATTGTTCACCGCATCAGCATCAAATTGAGCATAGTAGTACGGTGCGTTTATCGCATGATTTAACGGGTAATCTTGCATGCTTTGAGTCAACGCACTGACATAGTTAAACTCATCGCCCTTTTCTAAAAATTTGAACTGGTTATTTAACGACGTGCGAATTTCATTAAAGTACTTACTATTAACGCCCTCACGCTTAATCAAGTCAATGTATTGCATGATTGTCGCGACAATTGATTCGCGGTTTTTCATCCCCTCATCAGTCAGCTCTATGTTCACATTTAAAGAGCCATAGTTACCATACTGATTTGGAGAGGCAGACGCTGATAACTGAGATACCCAACCTTTATCACGTAATAATTGTGCTGGGCTACCTGGCATTTCATTACTAAGTAAATAGGCAACAAAGCGATTAGGTTTTACTGCAAATTCATTTTGGTTATTCGCAATTGTGAAATCGAGCTGTAATTGTTTAACGTCTTCATTTGGTGAGTAAAAAACACGTTTTCCACCGGCATTATCAAAATCTAAGCTGGCAGTAACACTAGGCTTTTCAATATTTTTATTTTCAATGTCGGCAAAGTATTTTTGTGCTTTTTTCTGCATTTCTGCAATCGGTAAATTAGAAATAAGCGCCACTTTCATAATATTTGATGAGTAATATTTATTATAAAAATCAACTGTTTCTTTGTGTAACGAACTATCCGCTTTGTCGCCTAATGTTTCAAGATTACCAATTAAGAATCGGTTAGCCGGGTGTTCACCCATCATTTTACGTGCCAGCTTAAATTGGCCAAAAAAGTCCATTTCACGACGCATTGACCATTCAGCATTTACTGCATTTTTTTCTTTTTCTGTGTATTCTGGGTAAAGCTTAGGGGCTTTAAAAAAGTCTGAAAAGCGGTCTAAGCCTTCATCAAACGCATCGTTATTAATTTTAAACATGTAGTTAGTAATATCGAGCCAAGTGTAAGCATTATGCGCGCCGCCGTTTTTAGTCATAAAATCGGAGTACCCTTTAGTGTCAGGGTATCGCTCAGTACCTAAAAACAGCATGTGCTCTAGATAATGCGCCATACCTTGCTGGCTCATTGGGTCGTGTAACAGACCTACACCTACACTAAGTGAAGCCGCTGATTTTTCTGCGCTTGGATCAGAGACTAAAATCACTTCAATATCGTTAGCAAGTTTCAAGGTTTTGTATTCACGGTTATCGTTAGGGCTTACAACGAGCGTTGGTGATAAAAGTGAGGTTTGTGATGATTGAGAAAGAGTGGCGGTATTTGAACAACCGCTTAATATTGCTAGTGCAATTGCACTTAAGCCGATGATGTGTTTCATTTTAGTTTTATCCGTTATCGTAGAATAGGGTATTAGCGTTTTAAAAAGACTAAATCAGCTATAAACTACCACTATCAATTAATACTATGCTACTAATTAGCACTTAATTATGTAACACATTGTGAATAACAATCGAATACTCAAAGAAAATAATAAGGTAAGTTATGGAAAAGATAATAATAATGGCCATGTTTGTGCAGGTAACACTTTCATTAGTTGTTATGGTGATTATGGGAAAACGTCGTTTTGCAGCAGCTAAAAATAAACAAATACAGTTAAGCGACTTTGCTGCTATGCGCCTCGATAATGCAGGCGATCATGTGAGGGTTGCTGATCGTAATTTTAGCAATCAATTTGAAATACCTGTGCTTTTTTATGCGGGATGTTTACTTGCTTTACAGCTTAATATGGCAAGTGTCAGTATTGCAGTACTTGCCTGTTTATTTGTAGCCACACGGATTATTCATAGCCTCATTCACCTTGGTAGTAATCATTTAAGAACCCGTTTTAGAGTATTTTTACTTGGTTGCTTATCTGTGTTTGTAATGTGGACTTTGCTAGTGCTGAGCATACTTTATAATTAAACAAAAATAACGGCGGATTTAATCATTCGCCGTTATTTATTAAAGTTTACTTAGCACGTTTCAAGCGAGGTACTACTAGTAATAGTGCACCTAATAACCATGCCATACTGCCACTAGAGTCTGAACTTTGTGGTGGGGTAACTTCTACGTTATCAATTAATGTATTCTCTTTAGGTGTTAAATTTTGTGCTGAATTAGGATCATCACTAAGTACAACCACACTTTGAATTGATACCAAGTTTTCATTACTAATAACCACATTTTCATCTGAACATTGCGCTTGAGTAATACCAACTAATGGCACTTCTGAACAATGAACAAGGGCCACAATTTTATCAAGCGTTTCCTGACTTTCTGCTGTGATTTGTCCAAACACTGTAAACCCACCATTTTGCGTATCAAGTGCCGCACTTCCCCCACTATTATTAGCCATATTAAAAAACCACTGGCTAGTAGCACTATTAGGGTTGCCCCCTAACTTAGCCATGGCAATAGTACCTTTAACATTAGAAAATACAGGTTCATTGATAACAGCAGGTTTAGTTGTTATTGGGTCAAGTGTGTCTGAAAATGTAAAACCACCGCCTTGAATTACAAAATTGTCTATTGAACGATGAATAACTGTTTCATTGTATGAGTCGTCTTGCACATAACTTAAAAAGTTTTCTACGGTTTTTGGTGTTTGCTGGTCAAATAAATTAATCTCAATTGTGCCTTGGCTAGTTTGCATTTCGACTATGGTTGCATGGCTAGCAAAGCTTAATGAAGCGAGCAATGAACACAGTAAACGTTTTTTCATGTTAGATCCTATTATTATAGTTATTTAAAAATAAGTTTTGTTTAGGTTAATGCTACACACTAAGAAAATCGATAGCATTAAGATAGTTGATACAAATTAGACCGTTCTGGTAACATTTCAATTACACAATATTGATTTATATTTTCTATGAATATGTAAACCGAGTAAATGTTTAACTTTGCTCATTGCTAATTATTAAATAACAGAGATAACGGATACACATGACACAAACACCACACACAATTTGCGACTTTGGCCTACACAAAGGCGAAGCATACACCAAACTCCCAGCAAGCTTTTTAAATTGGATGGTTGCTACAAAACACGAAAAGTCACATTACGCTAGCCAAGAACTCAAACGCAGGGAAAATGCGGCTACGAGTCGTAATTAGCCAAAATATAAATATCTGCCTTTTTTATATTTCAAACTAGTTTAAACTAGCCACCTACAACATTAAGTACAACTTAATACACAGGTATTTTATGCGCATAATTTTTATTTTTTCGATCATTTTGGGTGTACTGGGATGCACATCTGCCACAACTAATGAAAAAACATCTTCTACACAATACTTAACCGTTCTTCATACTAACGATAATCATGGTCGCTTTTGGCATAACGAAAAAGGCGAATACGGTATGGCTGCTCGCAAAACACTACTGGATCAATTACGTAGTGAAGCGAAAATAAAAGGTCATGCAGTTTTACTGCTATCAGGTGGCGACATAAATACAGGTATACCAGAATCTGATTTACAGCATGCAGAGCCTGACTTTAAAGGGATGTCTTTACTCGGCTACGATGCAATGGCATTAGGTAATCATGAATTTGATAACCCACTTAGTGTTTTAGCCAAGCAACAAAACTGGGCTAACTTCCCTCTCTTATCGGCTAATATAGTGGAAAAGTCGTCAGGTAAGAACGCTTTTGACGCCTATAAAATTTTTGAAAAAAATGGCTTAACTATTGCCGTGATAGGTTTAACTACAACCGATACAGCAAAAATAGGAAACCCTCAGTACATTGGTCACTTAGAATTTAAAGACCCTGTTCCAGTAACAGCCAACCTAGCTAAAGAGATAAAAGCAAAATACAACCCAGACATTACTATTGCTGTTACTCACATGGGCCATTTTATTGATGCTAAACATGGCATAAACGCACCGGGCGATGTAACACTTGCTCGCTCATTGCCTGCTAATACGCTTGATATGATCATAGGTGGCCACTCACAAGAGCCTGTGTGTATGGCATCAGAAAATGTAAACGATGATAGTTTTAAACCTGGCTTAGCTTGTAATCCTGATCAGCAAAATGGCACGTGGATAATGCAAGCCCACGAGTGGGGAAAGTACGTTGGTAAGGCTGAGTTCAAATTAGAAAATGGTGAATTGAGCCTACTTGATTATAAATTAATGCCAGTTAATTTATATGTAGAAAAAACACAAGCTGACGGCACATTAAAAGAGGTACTTGCGAACGAATATATTAAGCCAGACACGTCATTAAAAGCGTTTTTAGCTAAATACCAAGCGATTGGTGCTAAACAAATTGAGGGGACTATTGGCTCTGTTGATGCAAGGTTAGAAGGTGATAGAAACAAAGTACGCTATCAACAAACAAACCTTGCTCGTGTTATTATCCAAGCACAAATGAATGTGGTAGGTGCAGATTTTGGTTTGATCAGTGGCGGTGGTATTCGCAGCTCAATTGATGCTGGTGAAATAAGCTATAAAGACATATTAAAAGTTCACCCTTTTAAAAACCGTATAACGTATATGGATTGGCAAGGTGATGAACTATGGGACTACTTAAATACAGTAACAAGCTTCCCGGCAGACGCTGGTGCTTACTTGCAATATCACAAGCTTTCGTTTGAACGCAAAGATGGTAAGCTTACAAACGTATTTATTAACGGTAAACCGTTCGATAAAAGTAAAACATACCGCATGAGTTTAAATAGCTATAACGCATCGGGCGGTGATGGTTACCCAACTATAAATACGCTAGAGGGTTTTGTTAGCACTGACGAAACTGACGCCCAAGCACTTAAAACATTTATATCGCAACATAGTCCAATAAAAGCGGCTGAGTTTGCTCCTAAATAATCACTGATAACAATAGGGAGGTAAAATTACTTCCCTATTATTTCAATATTTCCCTTTGCAATATTTATGAGCCCGTAGCTGTGCAGACGAGAGCGAGAGCCTTCTCCATATGCTTTTGGAGGGTAATAAATTTCTTTTTCTTCAGGATATTCATTCAAAACGTCGTCAAGCGAAGCCCTTATTTCACTCAACGTTTTTTCAAGGCTATTATTGAAGTTTGGTCGCTTCCTTATCGTATGCCCTAGCTCTGTTAATCGGGAAAAATACTTGTTGGCAAGTTCAATAAGCTCATCGGGTACATTTTTATTATGATTTAAAATGACATCACTATTAGCTGAACAATACTCAACAAGGGCTAGGTAAAAACACAATGGTTTATTAGCTAATTGAACGCTGTGCTCTTTATCATAACTATGTGAAAGTGTTTTATTGCGTAAATCAATTATGAGCACTAAAGGCATTGGCATTGATGCAACAGAGTTAATACTCTTGTTTAAGCTTAGCTTGCTTTTCTTACTTTCTACCACTTTTAACCACACAGCAACAAAAAGACTGACAAGTAAAAAAACAAAAAGAAGATTTTATTACTAGGTGTCAAGTAATGCTCATCTACACTAAAAATAATATTCACAGGGCCTTCACTCGTCGCTAAGCTACTAGTAAATTGTTTTGCCTTTAACTTGCTGTGAACAACCTGACCCGTACTGATATCGATGACACGCAAGTTACTCGTTTTTAGATAACTATTTAGTGAGTCAATATAGCCATCTAAAGCGTCTTTATTACCTGCATGCTTATACAGTTCATTTGGCAAATCGAGTAATGGTAAATCTAGTGCAATTTGTTTTTCAATTTGGACCTTTTGCTGCTCGCTAACACGCTGGGTTTTATTAATCATAGATATATAAAACACTAAAGAAAGCATTAAAAAAATACACGAAGACACTGCAAAAAACTTAAGCCTACTCATTATTGTCCCCCTATATTAAAAACAGCTGTATTATTGTCACATTGCCAAAAGGGCGAAACATCTTGATAATAATGAAGTTCTTGGTCTCTAGACATAGCCATTAGATGTTCTTGTACAGCACATAACAAATCAGTGTTGTTTTGTTGCATTTTCAAGTACCAACGTGTGCCTGTTATGTTATTGCTTAATGGGGTGATATAGTTTTTTGAGAAACGGTCTTTATCGTTTTCTTTCCAAAACGACGCAATAATATCTACTTTACCGTTGGCTAATAAGTCTCGTAGTTCATTATGAGAGCTTGCGTACAATATATTTAAGTTTGCAATATTTATATCGAGATCTTTAAAGACCTGTTTTGGAAGAATATGCCCTGAGCGACTCGTTGGGTAATCAAGCAGCCCTATTTTTTTGTCTAAAAAATAAGATTTTGAAATAATTGGCTTTTCTTTTGAAGATATAAAGAATGCAGTGTAATCAGAAAAACCAACAACGGGCATATAATTATAGGTAGATTCAGCTTTAAAAGCCGCCATAATGTTGTTTTTTGCGAGTATCAGGTCTGCAATTCCTTTACCTACAAACTCTAAACTGTCTGATGTTTTATACCCCCAATACCCAACAACCACTCCGTACTGTTTAGCAACGACATTATCACCACACAAATTCTGTGTAAGTTGCACTGCAATATTTTTAGAGGGTGTAAATACAATAAGCTCACTATCGTTTGCGGTCGCTGTTGTACGACATGTTGTTGATGTTTCAATAAGTACAGGAAAAGCGAGTTCATCGTCATTTACAATTAATTGACCACACACCCAAGCAAAAACTATTACTATAAACAAAAATGTAACAATTGAAGTTTTTTGCAATACCGTATTTTTAATATTCAAGCTAAAGACATCCTAAAATACATTACTTATTCATTTGAACAATTTTAATTACTTATTACAACAAGTAATTTTACCTATAGATGCTAAAGCAATGATTTATAATAAATATGAATAAGAAATTATGAATTTTATTGAGTCCTTCCTAATTTCAACAAAAGTAAGGACAATTGACCTTATTACAACGCAGCAACACCACTCCAAATTAATTAGGGAACCTTAATGCGTATCAATGTAAAATATTCGATAACGTCAGCGCTTTTAATAGGTGCCATTTTTACAAGTAGCGATTCACTTGCTTGGGGCCAAAACGGTCACCGGGTTGTAGGTAAAATTGCTGAATCTCATATAACAGACACCACAAAGTCAGCTATTAAACCATTCTTAGCGGGTGAATCACTTGCACAGGTTTCAACTTGGCCTGACGAGATGCGCTCAAACCCGGGGAGATTTTGGCAAAAGCAATCTTCTCGTTGGCACTACATTAACGCCTCACCTAACAAGTCCTTCACAATCAATCACGACCATACAAACAACAAAGAGTCGGTTAGCAATATTCTAGAAGGCATCCACTATTCTATAAAAACACTCAAAGATAAAAACAGCAGCCTAGATGCAAAGCAATTTAGTTTACGTTTTTTAGTTCACTTGGTTGGTGATAGCCATCAACCCTTCCATGCAGGAAGAAGCGAAGATAGAGGCGGAAACCGTATTAAAGTGTCGTTTTTTGGTCAAGATACAAACTTACACAGCTTGTGGGATACTAAATTAGTTGAAAACGAAAACTTATCATTTACTGAGTACGCGCAGTTTATAAATACTAATAACAGTGAACTAATTGCAGAATATTTAGAAAGTACACCAACTACTTGGATTGAAGAATCTCATAATTTAGCAAATGCACTTTATAAATCTACAAATGAAGAAGTTGGCTACAGCTATGTTTATAAAAATACACCTATCGTAAAAACACGTCTGCTACAAGCAGGTGTCCGATTGGCTGGTTTGTTAAACGCTATGTTTGACCCTTCAGCTAAAGAGCTAGAAACAGCGTTAAAAAAAGTATCTATGTAATTTGTGACACATAAAACCTACACACGGGGATTTTTTGTAAAAGCTTGTTTTACATTTCACAAGTTTGTCATAAAACATCGGTAGTATGAGCTCGCTAATAGAGTGATTACTCAAAAAAAGGTAAAAAATAGTCAAAATTTGTACTATTTATTAAAAAAACATTGCAGTTGTATTTTATTTGTAACAAACAATTGGGGTACAATAGCGATGGTTTTTAAAATATAAACCTGCATTTAGTTTATTTTTTGAAAACCAAAAAATAAAAATATAAAAATTTAATTATTAACTACACGGGAAAATTAAATGAAAACTCAAATACGCAAAACGGCCCTATCACTTGCTATCGCAGCATGTGTTGGTGTTAGTGGCGCTGCAATTGCAAATGAAACAACATCTGCAATTAAAGGTCAAATCACTGGTCCTAACGGCAACCCTGCTGCTGGCACTAAAATTACAATTTTACACGTTCCTTCAGGCTCAGTTAAAACAACTGAAACTAATGATGCTGGTTACTTTACAGCTAAAGGCCTGCGTGTTGGTGGTCCATACAGAGTAGTTGTAGATTCTGACACTTATGCAGACCAAGAGTTCAATAACATTATTCTTAACATTGGTAACGATTACCCGGTAAATGCTTCTTTAGAGAATATCTCTAACATCGAGCAAATTGTAGTTACGGGTGCTCCTATCAGTGCTATGTCTGGTGGTACAGGTCCTGCGTCTACTTTTACGCTAACAGATCTTGAAAACCAACCAGCCATCAACCGTGATTTAAAAGATATCATCCGTATTGACCCACGTATCACAATTGATGATAGCCGTGGTTCAATCAACTGTGGTGGTGGTAACCCACGTTACAACAGCTTAACGCTTGACGGCGTTCGCATGAACGATAACTTCGGCTTAAGCTCAAACGGTTACCCTACTATCCGTGCCCCTTTCTCTTTCGACTCTATTGAACAAGTTTCAGCTGAACTAGCACCTTTTGACGTTCAATACGGTGGCTTTACATCGTGTAATATTAACGCTGTAACTAAATCTGGTGGCAACGACGTTCACGGTGGTGTTTTCTTCGATTACACAAACGATTCAATGAAAGGCGACGAAATTGAAGGTAATGAAGTTGATAACGGTAACTACACTGAAAAACGTTACGGTTTCAACGTAGGCCTTCCGCTTGTTGAAGATACATTATTCTTGTTCACTTCATACGAAAAACTTGAAGGTGTTCGCCAGTTTAATTACGACGGCCTTAGCAGTGGTAGTGTTACAGCTGATGACGTATCTCGCATTCAGAGTATTTCTCAATCAGTTTACGGCTACGATGCAGGCGGTATGCCATCAAGCATGCCTGTTGAAGATGAAAAAATCTTAGTAAAACTAGATTGGAACATCAACGAAGATCACCGTGCAAACTTAATTTATAACTACAACGACGGTAACACAATTTCTCAGTCTGATACTGGTTCTAGCCGCGTTTCTTTATCAAACCACTTCTACAATCAAAGTGCTGAGTTTACATCAATCATTGGTTCTGTATATTCTGATTGGTCAGACGATTTTTCTACTGAAATTCGTTTAGGTAAATCAGAGCTAGATGCAACGGTTCAGTCATTAGATGCTGCAAGCAGCTTTGGTGAAATGCAAATCCGCACTGATAATGGCGGTACTGTATTCATTGGTCCAGATGATTCTCGTCAATCAAACGATCTAGATTACGACACAACTACATTTAAAGTTGCTGGTACTTATTACCTAGATCAACACACAATTACTGCTGGTTACGAGTTTGAAGAGCTATCTGTTTTTAACTTGTTCGTACAGCAAACAGAAGGTGAGTGGCGCTTTGACTCAATTGACGACTTTGAAGCAGGTCAAGCAGCGCGTATCTACTACAACAATGCTGCAGGTACTAATAACCCGAATGATGCGGCTGCAAGCTTTAAATATGCGCAGCATACATTCTATGTCCAAGATGAATACGCATTCACTGACTTAGATGCAACCATTCAGTTTGGTTTACGTTACGACAAGTACACAAGTGATGACGTTCCTAACTTTAACCAAAACTTCACTAACCGTTACGGTTTCAGCAACCAGTCTACATTCGACGGTATTGACTTACTGCAGCCACGTGTTGGATTCCAATGGTATGCAACTGACGAACTTGAAGTGCGCGCTGGCTTAGGCTTGTTCTCTGGTGGTAACCCGAACGTATGGCTGTCTAACTCTTACTCTAACGATGGTATTACAAACATTAGTACGCAGTTCCGTGGTGTAGATTTATTCAATACAGCTAACGTAAACGGCGGTACACCTGGTTTTGACGTACCACAAGGTATGTTTGACATTGTTGCAAATACAGAAATTGGTGTAGGCGATGCAACAGTTAATGCTGTAGACCCAGATTTTGAAATCCCTTCAGAGTGGAAATACTCTCTTGGTGCTACATACACAACTGAAGACGAATACGTAATCTCTGTAGACTACCTATACTCGAAGAAGAAAGATGCTGCATTGATGCGTGATATTGCACTTCAAGATAGCGGCGAAACTACGTTTGATGGTCGTCCTATTTACGAGTCAATCGAAGGTCGTAGTAATGAGTATTTATTAACAAATGTTAGTGGCGATAGCGGTGATTCTTCAGTTATCTCTGCAGCAGTTAGCAAAATGTTCGATAACGGCATCAACTTTAGCTTTGGTTATGCATACACAGATGCAGACGATGTAAACCCAATGACTAGCTCTGTAGCTGGTTCTAACTATGGTAACATCGCACTTACTAACCCAGGTAACCCAGGTGTTGCGTCTTCAGATTATGAAATTCCGCATCGTTTTACTATGACGCTTGGTTACAAATATGAGTTTGTAGATGGCTTTGAAACACGCTTTAACCTTTACGGTGAAGCATACAAAGGCCTACCTTACAGCTTTACGTTTGATGGTAGCGATAACACAGATGCTAACCGCAACACTACCTTTGGTGATAACAACTGGAATGGCAACCGTCAGTTAATGTACGTTCCACTTGAAAACGATCCTAACGTTATTTACAACATGTCGGCTGATGAAATCAATGAGTTTAACGACTTTATTGCTTCTGAAGGACTTAAACGTGGTGAAATCACAGGTCGTAACCAACAAAATGCTGACTGGTTTGTTAAGTTTAACCTTAAAGTTACACAAGAATTACCAGGCTTTATGGAAGGCCATAAAGGTGAAGCATTCTTTGTAATCGACAACCTTACAAACATGCTAAATGATGACTGGGGCGTACTTAAGAAAGGTCCTTTCGTAGGCGCAAGCATGATCTCAACATCTATTGATGACCAAGGTCGTTACGTTTACTCAGGCTTTAACGGTAATAACGCAAATACTTCAGTACAAACTGGTGCTTCAGTATGGGAAATGCGTGTAGGTGTCCGTTACACTTTCTAATCTAAATTGTTAGATTAGTTAAAATTATAAAAGCCCATCATTTGATGGGCTTTTTTATGCCTGTAATTTATTTTTTAGCTTATTAAGTAAGCTTATTAATAAATCCTGTTCATGTGTGTTTAACGAAGCCAATAGTTCTTTTTCCCACTTTAACGCCTCGGGTACTATTTTTTTATACATATCTTTTCCAGCTTCACTCAATGAAAGTATGGCTGCGCGCTTATCCTCTGAATTAATTTGAGTTATTAGCAACTTTTTTTCTACTAATATTTTTATTGCACGCGACACGGTCGATTTATCCATATTTGCCTGCGTACATAAATTTTTGGCATTACTATGACCAAATTGCGCTAAATTCGCCAAAATTCGCCATTGAGGTATCGTTAAGTCAAATTTGCTCTGGTATACCTTAGCAAGGTCATTACTTACCAAAATTGCTACATTAATTAGTTGATATGCTAAAAAAGTGTCTAAATCCAGTTTCATTGTTATCCCGTTAAATAGGTTTACTAGCTGTTCATTTATATTTACATACACATTCATTGAGCAATTTGAAATTACTCTCACTTGAGAGTATCTTAACTTAAATAAATAAAACATAAAACTAGCCTTCTCTCACAGGAGTCAGTAATGGCAGAACAGTTAAAGTACATGACCGGTTTTGGTAATGAATTTGAAACCGAAGCGCTACCCGGTGCCTTGCCTATAGGGCAATTTACTCCTCAAAAAGTTAAGTACGATCTTTACACTGAACAATTTAGCTCTACAGCATTTACCGCGCCTAGAGCAGCTAACCGCAGAACATGGCTGTATCGGTTACGCCCTTCGGTAGTGCAAGGTGATTACACCGCAGTTGATAACGGCTTGATTCGAACTGCGCCTATCACTGAAGCCGTAACACCTCCGACTATGCTTCGCTGGAACCCCGTTGAAATTCCTACAAAGCCAACTGATTTTCTAGATGGACTCATAACAATGGCTGCTAACGGCAGTGCTAATGGGCAATCTGGCATCGGTATTCATGTTTATGTTGCTAACAAGTCTATGTTTGATCGCTACTTTTACAACGCTGACGGTGAAATGCTATTTGTACCCCAACAAGGCGAGCTACTCCTGCATACAGAATGCGGTAAGCTCTGTGTAAAACCAGGTGAAGTTGCAGTTATACCCCGAGGAATGAAGTTTTCTGTTGATTTAATACAATCAACGGCCCGTGGTTATATCTGCGAAAACTATGGTCATGCTTTGGAGCTTGCAGAGCGAGGCCCGGTTGGTGCAAACGGCTATGCCAACGACCGTGACTTTCAATACCCAGTTGCGGCTTTTGAAGATAAAGAAGGTGATTTTGAACTGGTGTCAAAATTTAATGGCAACTTATTCAGCTGTGAGATTAAGCATTCCCCGTTCGATGTTGTTGCATGGACAGGTAATAGCGCGCCTTATAAATACGATTTATCGCGATTTAATGTAATGAATACAGTAAGCTTTGACCATCCGGATCCGTCTATATTTACCGTTTTAACCTCGCCATCAGCTACTGAAGGGATGGCTAATGTTGATTTTGTTATCTTTCCGCCGCGTTGGATGGTTGCTGAAAACACGTTTCGTCCGCCCTACTACCATCGCAATATCATGAGTGAATTTATGGGGTTAATTGAAGGTGTATATGATGCAAAAGAGCATGGCTTTGTGCCAGGTGGCGCAAGTTTACATAATTGTATGTCTCCGCATGGACCTGAAGCGGATGTATTTGAAAAAGCGTCAAACGTCGATTTAGAACCACAACGCTACGATAATACGCTGGCGTTTATGTTTGAGTCACGTTATGTAATATCGCCGACTAAATACGCATTAGAAGGTAAAGAGCGCCAAGCTAATTACACTGACTGCTGGCGCACAATCAAAAAACACTTTAATGGCAATCAAGGATAATTAGATTATGAAGCTTTATACTTATTTTCGCTCATCTGCAGCGTATCGTGTGCGCATCGCATTAAACCTAAAAAATATTGATCACAAGTTGGTGCCGGTAAACTTATTAAAATCAGAGCAACAAAGCACAGATTACTTACAGAAAAACCCCCAAGGACTTTTACCTGCTTTAGAAACAGAAGACGGCGTATTAGGTCAATCTTTAGCAATTTTAGAGTACCTTGGAGAGCAATATCCTGAGACACCATTATTGCAAGGTAATGCATGGCAAAAAGCACACATTCGCAATTTAAGTTACGCGATTGCCTGCGATATCCATCCTATTGATAATTTACGGGTGCTTAAATATTTGAGTAGTGAACTCAATGTTGATGATGAAGCAAAAAATAAGTGGTACCGGCACTGGGTTGAAGTGGGTTTTGAAAAAATAGAACGCATGCTCGATAGCAAAAACACATTTTGCGCAGGCGACTCGCCAAGCTTAGCTGATGTATGTTTAGTACCACAGGTATTTAATGCCATTCGTTTTAAAGTAGATATGGCTGCCTATCCTAAAATAGCAGCCATATACCAACGTTGTAATGAGTTAACTGCCTTCATTGATGCAGCCCCTGAAAACCAACCCGACGCAAACTAACTTTTTAACGCACTGTGTATTACAGTGACATGCTCAATTAAATCTAAGCCCAGATCAGTTAAATAACCGCCATCTGGGCTATCTATAACCCCTTTATCGAATAAACGTTGTGCTGCGCTTAGTAAGGCGGGTTCAGCGTCTGAATGAAGTTTAATTCCCTGCATTTTGCTCTCGCGTGGAAATTTTGCTAGTAGTGTAAATTCATCAATCATAGTTTGATTAAATAGCATATGTGTTCACCTTTTTATTGTTCTGTGTTTTACTGAAGTTGTCTTACTTACCCTAGCATGTTTTTTTGCTAAGTGTAGTTATTTTAAACACCTTGAGGTTATTCATGCGTTATTATTTTACTTTTATTATTGCTGTTTTATGCTTGTGTTTTTCAGCTTTAAGCTACGCAAACACAATAAAAACGCTTTCTGTTGTTGATGCTACCCAGCTTATAAACACAAACACTGAGTGCTGGTATGATAATAAACGCTATAGCGAAGGTGCCGTAGTGCAGGTTCATTCTGTTACGCTTATTTGTGCCGCAAAATACCCCCAACATAGCAACAGTCAGTTGATGTGGCTAAAGCTTGATAAGCAAGGTAACCTTATTTATCCCAAGAAGCCCTCAACCATTACCGTAAATTAATCAAGATTAACAATCTGGAATCTGCCAGCCATCTCCAAACTATTAAGATGCGGCGGTATACGTTACAATACATGCAGTTTAAAAAAGCAGTGTGACTATGAATAATCAACCAAAAAACCCGCTTCATGGGGTAACTTTAGAGCAAATCCTTGTTGAACTAGAACAACGTTTAGGCTTCAAAGCAATGGGCGAGCAAGTAAATATCAAATGTTTTACCGATTCGCCAAGTATAAAATCAAGCTTAAAATTTTTACGTAAAACGCCTTGGGCAAGGGATAAAGTAGAAGCGCTTTATATTCATACCATTAATAACAAGCCGTTACGTAAACCTAGAAATAAACCTAAGCAATCTGAATCTTCACAACCTGATACATCGGGTTTTGTATGGCCTTCTATTAAAAAATAAAAGGCTCAAAAAAAGCAATGGCGTAACAACTTACGCCATTTTAATCAGTTATTTGCTCTTGGCATATTACATTTAACGATGCTGGGTGGATGCTTACCACTACTTTTTCTGCAGATTTAACCTCGCCATCAATCACGTAATTAAGCATTTCATCTGCGCTTATTTCTACACGTTTTGCATTTGTATAATGCGAGTTAATAGCAAAATGCGTTTGCGTAATACTGCTAAACATTAGCTCAGCAATACTTAATACCGTGGTTTCATCATCTTTATTCGGCGTTAACCAGTTTACGTCTAATAATCCATCGCGATGGTCGGGTTGCCCGCCCCCTTGCGCTAATAACGTAGTGAACGGCGCGGCATTTGCCACTATAAAACTATTTGTATTAATAGTCTCAGGCTCATTATCATCGAGTTTGACCATAAGCTGTTGCGCTTTATTTTCACCAAACGAGTGTAAAAAGCCGTTTAAATAAGCAAGTTGACCTGACTTATTTTTAGACTCTCGATCTGCTTTTTCAATCATTGCATGCTCAAAGCCAATACCTATTAACAGTAACATCAAATCGTTATTACAATACGCGGTATCTATCAAGTTTGTTTGACCATCAATAATTAAATCACAGGCTTGCTCAACAGGAATGAATTTAGACTTTATTCCCATCAATACATGAGCAAGCGCATTCGCTGTGCCCAGTGGTATTATTCCTAATCGACACGATGTACCCACCAACACACTGGCAACCTCAGTCACGGTTCCATCGCCACCACAAGCAATAATAATATCGGGGTTGTGCTCTATGGCGTGTTTAGCCAACGTAATACCGTTTTGTTCTGGCGTAGTTTTTAAAATAGTTAAATCGTAATACGCAGATAAACGCGCAACAATTAAATGCTCTTTTTCAGACCACAACTTAGTGCCTGAAACCGGATTAGCAATTAAGTACGCTTTATTTT
This sequence comes from Pseudoalteromonas sp. BSi20439, assembly GCF_000241165.1. Lineage (NCBI taxonomy): Bacteria > Pseudomonadati > Pseudomonadota > Gammaproteobacteria > Alteromonadales > Pseudoalteromonadaceae > Pseudoalteromonas > Pseudoalteromonas sp. BSi20439. The sequence continues at coordinate 37,467 of NZ_BADW01000024.1, read as the reverse complement.
TTATTAGTAACTCCCCTCTACGATGACGCTTAACTAAATGGCGTAATTGGCGTTTGTTAAGGTTAGCAGTTTCACGTGTTTCTTTAATTTGTGCCAGAATATCATGTACATCCGCATCTTTATTTTGACTCAATAAATACGCTGCCATAACAAACACCGAACGCCCACGCCCTAATGCACAATGCACCACAACACGACGGTCTTTTTTAATATGATGATGGATCCAGTTAATGGCTTGGTTTAACTGTGAATGTGTAGGCACACTGTGATCAAGAACAGGAATATTTAAATAACTAATATTTTCTTGGGTAGATGTCCATTCAAGCCCATCAAATTCACAAGTAACGTCCAAAATAGCGGTAATGCCATTTTCTTTCAATGTGTCTATATCTGAGGGGAACAAACGACATGCTAAAAATAGATTATCGTTTATTTGTTGAATAGGCGGTACTTTGTCGCGCTTGCGTGACCATGCATTATAAATTTGTGCACCTAACAAAAAAGGAACAAATGCCCAACGAATGTAAAAAGGGATAACGCCATTTTCTCGCTTTCTGAATATTTTTCCCGCATTAAAAAAATAAGCACCGCTGACCAATATCAGCGACAGCGCCGTCCAAAAAAATGCAACCGCGAAGTAAACAGAATTAACCTTCAATCCCAGTACTATAAATACTAATGCTGTTACAAGATAACTGACTGCAGCCCACATGTGCTCTCCTTTAAGTTGGCAGCGCCATATTAGCGCCTTTAATATAGTCCTAACTTGCAAATAATACGCCAAAAAAGCAATTTATCTTGTTTGTTGTCGTTTCGCCACCGGCGTCGATGTCACATCAACTGGCTATAACCCATTGTTAATCATTGCTTTTTTAATATAAAAAGGAATGACTTCACGCTAAAACATCGTACTCAGTTTTTATTGATTACGCTTAAATAAAAGCAGCTTAATTTATATAACTTTTTCATATTTACAACAATATCAGTCAAATATTCATAGTTATTTAATGCTTCAACTTATTATTTATCAAATGGCATAAGTAATGTTTTCATTGCTGGGCGCAGTGCAATCAATACAGTTTCCTCGGTCAATTCAGGAAATAACATTTTTCGTAATAGCAGTCCGGCCATCACTGAGAAAATCACATTAATGCGGCTTTCGAGTTCTTGCTCTGAATGTGATTTTATTAAACTACTTTCACTGACTAATAAATCACGCATTCTGTTACGTGCTTGCGTATCAGCCTCGCGTAGTAATAAAGCGACTTTTTTGTTTCTACTGGCCTCTGCCATCATGTCTAAGTCAACTACGCAGGCCCCCGTGTCCATATGACGCTGCACACCATGGTGTAAGCCATCAAGTAACACTGTTAAAATATCGCCAGGTTGATCTTCAAACTCTTGAAATATGGAAAACATTTCTTCCATATCTTGTTCAATAATACTTTCAATTATGGCTTCTTTACTTTCAAAGTAATTATAAATATGGCCGGCACTCATCCCGGCTGTTTTAGCTATTTCTGCCATACCTGCGCCATGGTAACCTTTGCGACGAAAACAATCAGCAGCGGCGGTTAATACCTGCTCGCGACGCGCTTGTGCTTGCACCGGATCTAGGTGTTTTTTATTTTTAGGTTTCATTTGAAACTCCAGTATCGAGTCTCTCAACTCGAAATATTTAGCGTTTACTGCTTTGATCACAAAAAATAAACGCTAAACGGGCATTACTTTAATCACGCATAAAACCTTTTATTGTTAACAGGCTTTATGCGTACTAATTTACTTAACGGTTGAAGTAGTGGTCTGCCAGCCACCGCCAACCGCTTTGTACAAATTAATTTGACTTGCAAGCAAAGCTTGTTGACCGGTGATCAATTGTTGCTTTGCGCTATACCAAGTTCGCTGAGCGTCGAGCACTTGTAAAAAGCTATCGACCCCTTTATCGTAGCGCGCCTGCGATAATTCAAAGGTTGTCTTTCGGCTTTGTAATAACTCCTCAAGAGCCATTAACTGTGCGTTATAGCCTTCTCTATCCGCAAGTACATCAGCAACTTCACGAAATGCTTGCTGTATTTTTTGCTGGTACGTTGCTACAGCAACTTGTTGCTCTGCGTTAGCGACATCTAAATTTGCTTGATTTCGACCCATATTAAAAATAGGTAAATTTACCGATGGCATGAAGCTCCATGTGCCTGAGCCTGCATCAAATAAATTACTTAAATCACGTGATGCAGTTCCTGCATTGGCAGTTAAACTAATGCTCGGGTAAAACGCTGCACGGGCAATACCAATGTTAGCGTTAGCGGCTAACAGCTGATGCTCTGCTGCTTTTATATCTGGTCGCTGCGTTAGTAAATCAGAAGGTAAACCCACAGGCACACTAGGCAAGTCTAATAAATAATTTAACGACTTACTTGGCAGTAAATCCTCACCTACCGTTTTACCTACTAATAAATCAAGCGCGTTTTTATCGCGTTTCACTAAACGTTGGTATTTAGCAATATCAACTTTCGCTGTGGCTACCGTACTTTTAAGCTGTTCCAGCGTAATTTTAGAAGCGGCACCTAAATCAACACTTTTTTGGGTTAATGATAAGGATGCTTGCTGCGATGATAACGTCTCTTGTGCCAACGCTAACAACTGTTGATCGGTCGCGTAATTTAACCAGGCATTAGCAAGCTCTGCAATTAACGACACTTGCATGGTGTATTGGCTCAGTTGAGTTGAATAAAGCGTTTGTAATGCTTGCTCTGACTGATTGCGTACTTTACCCCATAAATCTAACTCGTAAGCCGTCATGCCTACCGTTGCACTGTATTGAGAACTTATTTGTGGTTGACCACTTGCTGATAAATCGCTGGGTAAACGCTGACGACTTCCTGATGCATTAAAATCCAGTGATGGATATAACGCAGAATCTTCGATCTGATATAAACCACGCACTCGTTGCACATTAAGTGCTGCTATTTGCAGGTCTTTATTATGTTCAAGACTTTGTGATATCAGTGTTTTAAGTTTTTCATCATTAAAAAACTGCTGCCATTTTAACGAGGACACCTGCTCATCCCCTGTCTCTGATGCATACGCATCAGGGACAGGTAAATTTAGCGCTTCTTGTTGAGGAGCTAACTGACATCCAGATAAAATGGCTAAAGTTAAAACACTAAAACTGATTGCTCTTAAACTCATTATACTTCCTCCTCGGAGGTGGTTTTAGCTTTTCCTGAAAACAGTCTACGTACTAAAACAAAAAACAACGGTACAAAAATAACAACCAATGACGAGGCGGCAAGTGTTCCACCAATAATTGAAATACCTAATGCATTTTGTGCACCTGAACCAGCACTTGAGGCAATAGCTAATGGAAGCACACCACACACAAAGGCCATTGAGGTCATTAAAATAGGACGTAAGCGAAGGCGTACAGCGGCAATCGCCGAGTCAACTAAGCTTAAGCCTTCTTCCATTTTATGAATCGCAAACTCAACGATTAAAATGGCATTTTTAGAGGCTAAACCTATGGTGGTTAATAAACCCACTTGTAAGTAAATATCGTTTGATAAGTTACCCATAAAGGCGGCTACAATCGCACCAAAAATACCCAGTGGCACAATTATCATTACTGCAAATGGTACTGACCAACTTTCATAAAGCGCTGCTAAACATAAAAATACAAACAACAGTGATAAGCCATATAGCAATGGCGCTTGACCGCCACTTGATCGCTCTTGATATGAAATACCAGTCCATTCAGAGGCAATACCGTTAGGTAGTTGCTTGACTAAACGTTCCATTTCATCCATTGCTTGCCCTGTACTGTAACCTGGCGCAGCTGTTCCTTGAATTTCCATAGCAGAAAAACCATTATAACGCTCAAGACGTGGCGAACCATAGGTCCAATGCGAACTGGCAAATGCTGAAAATGGCACCATATCACCGCTATCATTACGTACATACCACTTGTTTAAGTCCTCAGGCACCATTCGCGATTCAGCATCGCCTTGTAGGTATACTTTTTTTACACGGCCGCGATCAATAAAGTCATTTACATAACTACTACCCCAGGCTGTTGCAAGCGTGCTGTTAATATTAGCTTGCGAAACGCCCAGTGCCTGAGCTTTTGCAAGGTCCACATCAAGCTGGAGCTCTGGCATATCTTCTTGGCCATTAGGTCGTACGCCCGCGAGAATTGGGCTTTGGCTTGCTAAGCCTAATAACTGGTTACGCGCGGCCAGTAGAGCCTCGTGGCCAAGTCCAACACGGTCTTGTAAAAACATATTAAAGCCATTGGCTGTACCTAGTTCCACAATCGCTGGCGGCGGAAATGCAAATACAAACGCTTCTTTAATGGTAGAAAAATAGCCCATTGCTTTACCTGCAACTGCTTGCACAGATAAACCTTCGCCTTGACGCTCATCCCAGTGCTTAAAGTTAACAAAGGCAATTGCTGAGTTTTGGCCAGAACCTGCAAAACTAAATCCAGTCACCGTGAAAATACCATTTACAGCATCCGATTGATCGTTCAAAAAGTGTTTTTCTACTTTTTTAACTACTTCAAGCGTTTCTTCAGTCGTTGAGCCTGCTGGTAATGACACCTGATTAAACAAAATACCTTGGTCTTCATCTGGTAAAAATGCCGTTGGTAAGCTTGAAAAAATATACACCATACCCGCTACAATAAGGCCATAACATAAAAGATAGCGCTTAGATAAACGGATCATACGACTGACAAGACTTTGTGCGCCTGAATTAGTTTTATCAAATCCGCGGTTAAAACCACTGAAAAAACGACCGAATAACGAGCTGTTATCGTGAACATGGCTTGGCTTTAAAAGCGTAGCACACAACGCAGGTGTTAAAATAAGCGCCACCAATACCGATAGTCCCATTGCTGATACCAACGTAATAGAGAACTGACGATAAATAACACCGGTAGAGCCACTAAAGAACGCCATCGGAATAAATACCGCCGACAGCACCATAGCAATACCCACTAGCGCGCCTTTAATTTCATCCATTGATTTACGTGTTGCCTCAAGCGCAGAGAGTTTTTCTTCGCTCATTACACGCTCAACGTTTTCTACTACAACAATGGCATCATCAACCAGTAGGCCTATGGCAAGTACCATGGCAAACATGGTTAATGTATTTATTGAATAGCCAAACGTGTACAAAATACCAAAAGTACCGAGTAACACCACCGGCACAGCAATCGTTGGAATAAGCGTAGCGCGGAAGTTTTGTAAAAACAGATACATAACAACAAAAACGAGTACCACTGCTTCTATTAAGGTATGAACCACTTTTTCAATCGATAGTGATACAAAAGGGGTGGTATCGTAGGGTACAACAACGTCTAATCCCTCAGGGAAAAACGCTTTAAGCTCTGCAATCGCAGCTTTTACACCTTCAGCTGTATCAAGGGCATTTGCCCCACTGGCAAGCTTAATACCTAGGCCTGATGCAGGTTTTCCATCGTAACGAGCTACAACACGGTAGCTCTCGCCACCTAGCTCCACACGCGCTACATCTTTAAGGCGAACAAACGAGCCATCAGCGTTTGCTTTTACTATAATTTGTTCAAACTCTGCTGCGGTTTGCAAACGGCTTTGTGCTGTTACCGTTGCATTGAGCTGCTGGCCTTCAACCGCTGGCATGCCCCCTAATTGACCAGCAGATACCTGCGCATTTTGCGCACTAATTGAGGTGCTAATATCAGCAGGGGTTAATTTGTAGTTTTGCAACTTAGCTGGGTCTAACCAAATACGCATAGCATATTGAGAGCCAAATAGCTGAACTTCACCCACCCCTTCAACACGCGAGATAATATCTTGCACATTAGATGAAACATAATCACCAATGTCGATATTGGTCATGCTGCCATCTTTTGATACAAAACCTAATACCATTAAAAAGTTACGTGCAGACTTAGCCACCGATACACCTTGCCTTTGCACTTCTTCTGGTAAAAGCGGTGTAGCTGTGGCTAACTTGTTTTGCACTTGTACCTGTGCAATGTCTGGGTCTGTATCGGCGCTAAATGAAAGCGTAAGCGTAGCCGAACCACTCGACTCAGACGTAGATGACATATACAACAAGCCATCTAGTCCTTTCATTTTTTGCTCTATAACCTGGGTAACCGTATCCTCTAGGGTACGAGCTGATGCCCCTGGGTAAGTAGCGGTAATGCTAATTGCTGGCGGTGCAATTGACGGGTATTGTGCTATTGGTAAACTTTGAATAGCCAACACACCTGCAAGCATAACCACGATAGCAAGCACCCACGCAAAGATGGGTCTGTCGATAAAAAATCGTGACATTAAAACTCTCCGTTATTGCGCTTTGTCGGCTGTTGCAGACGGTGAAACTTCTGAAGGGCTAACTGGCGCACCTGGGCGAATTTTTTGTAAGCCTTCAACAATTACTTTATCGCCATCAGCTAATCCAGCGGTAACTAACCAGTTAGAGCCAATCGTTCTATCTACTTTTAACACGCGGCTTTCTACGGTGTTTTCTTTACTTACAACCATCGCTGTTGGCTCACCTTTGGTGTTTCGGCTTACTCCACGCTGCGGCACTAAAATAGCGTCTTGTTTTACACCCTCAACCACTGAGGCACGTGCATACATACCCGGTAGTAATAACTTATCTGGATTTGGGAATTTAGCGCGTAAAGTTACCGACCCAGTGCTTGGGTCTACAGTTACTTCTGAAAATTGTAACGTGCCTTTAATTGGGTAAATAGAGCCATCTTCCATTTGCAGCTCAACGTCGGCTTGTGCTTTTGAGTCAACACTTAGTGAACCAGAAGAAATGGCTTTTTTAAGTTGAGTTAGCTCGTTGCTTGATTGCGTTAAGTCAACATAGATAGGGTCAAGCTGGGTTACTGTTGCCAGTGCCGTTGTTTGATTAGCACTTACAAGCGCACCAACAGTAACGTTCGATTTACTAATTTGACCACTAATCGGAGAAGATACATGGCTGTAATCAAGATTAATTTGCGCGCTTTGTAACTGTGCTTTTGCTGTTAATAGCTCGGCTTGTGCTTGCTTGTATGCTGCATCGGCTTCATCAAAGTCTTGCTGGCTTACCGCTTTAATTTCTAGTAATTCTTTATAACGCGACGCTTTAGATTTACTGCTTGCAATACTAGCCTCTGCGCGCGCAACGGCCGCTTTGCTGGCTGCGAGTTCTGCCTCAAAAATGTCAGGATTAATTTGATAAAGCGCTTGGCCTTGCTCAACCTGTGTGCCTTCTTCAAATAAGCGAGATTGAACAATACCACTTACTTGAGGACGAATTTCAGCAATTTGAAACGCACTAACACGCCCTGGTAATTCTTTTTTAAGTGTAATAGCTTGGCTTGTTAAGGTGACCACACCAACAGGTGTCGCTGCAGGAGCAGAAGCCTTAGGCTGTTCAGCAACCTGATCACAACCACTTAAAGCAACAGAACCAACGAGGGCCGAAAATACAAAAAAAGCGATGCGGGAACGCTGCATGTAAAATACCTTTTAGTTTAGAATGAACGATCATTCTAAACTAAAGTAAAGCAATTAAAAATAGCTACTGAGCAACATTTACACATTTTTACAATTGAATAGATAAGTAACACAAATAACAGCTGAGTTATTTAAGCAACACCCATAAAAAAAGCAGCCAATGAACTTTCATTGGCTGCTCTTAAGCTATGTTGGCTGTCATTATTCGTTGTCAGTATTAACTCTAGAGACTAGTAATTGCTCAATACGAATTCCTTCCAAGTCCACAACTTCAAATTTAAAACCTGCAAATAAAACAAACTCTGCGCGTTTAGGAATATGTTTCATGGTATAGATTAAATATCCGGCCACGGTTTCATAATGATTTTGATCAGGAAATTCATCAATTTCAAGTACCTTCGCCAGCTCAACAATCGGGGTTAAGCCATCTACTAACCAAGAACTCGCGTCGCGCTCAATAATTAACTCTTCACTTTGATGAGTAATTAAATCGCCCATAAAACCTTTCATTAAATCTTTAACCGTAACAATCCCAACCACCAAAGCATACTCATTAACTACCACCGCAAAAGGATGTACAGCGGTTTTAAACGCATTTAACGCTTCAGATAAACTCAATGTTTCGGGCAAGAAAAAAATATCTTTATCAAGCATGTCATCGTTAATATTTGCCGCCTCACCTTTGAGTACTTGACGTAAAATATCTTTAGACTCAACAGAGCCAATTAACTTATCAAGATTGCCTTTGCACACTAAAAAGTGATTGTGCGGGTGATCTATAATTTTATTTGCTATATCGTCGCTAGATTCATCAATGTCAAAATAAACAATTTGCTCACGCGGTGACATAACGCTTGATAAAAAACGCGCTTCTAAATCAAATACATTTCCTATTAAATCATACTCTTGTTGCTGTAAACTGCCATATTCAGCACCAGCATCCATCATCGCAACAATATCTTCAGTGGTCACAATATCTTCACGTTCACTGGGCACTTTAAACACCCGTAAAACAATATTGGTTAAGCCATTAAAAAATAGTACCAGTGGCGTGAGCGCAAAAGTAACCCAGCGCATAATTGTCACCACTCTCACCGCAACGGCCTCAGGTAAAATCATCGCTAAACGCTTTGGGAGTAAATCGGCAAATAAAATAAATAACGAGGTAATAATTAAAAACGATAATACAAAGCTAATTTGCCCAAGTAATGGACCTTGATAAAACAGCTGTAGTATTTCTTGCATATAAGGAGACAATGCTTGCTCGCCAACAATCCCGCCTAATATCGCAATCGCATTGAGCGTAATTTGGATCATGGCGAAAAAAGCCCCAGGCTGCTCTTGCAGCTTTAAAACCGCCAAAGCGTGAACATTGCCCTCGTCCGCCATTACTCTTAACTTAATTTTGCGTGAAGCGGCAATCGAAATTTCTGACATCGCAAATAACGCACTCATCAAGATTAATAACGCAATCCCGATTAAATCACCCATTTATAACTCCAAAATAATCGCTTTTACAAGCAAAAGCAGCTGGATTATAGACGCTTTTATAGACAGGGCAATTGATATTTAAATAATATTAATAATTAATAAAAATCAAAAACTTAATATTTATAGTTTAGACTCATATGAAGAAAAAGCCGCGCTAAGTTGTTGCTTTACGTTATCGGGTAGATTTTTATTACAGGCAAAATATAAAGGGGCTTGATGGGCATTGATGGGCATGAGTGATTCGAGTTGTAATTTGTTTAATAAATGAGATTGTTCATGGTTTATTCGCTGCGCAGGTATAACCACTAAATCAATACTCGAACTTCGTGTTTGAATTATCTTAAAAATATTATCAAAACTACTAAACAACATTAAATTTTCGTTTTCTTTAAAGCCTTTTGAAAGTAAGTAATGATGGCTGTAGTTATCTTTTAAAACCGCAATACGGTATTGCTTAGCCTGCTCTAAATTAGTTAAGGAAATACCTTTGCTTTTAAGGGAGTAAAAATTAGTGTCAAATTGGGCAAGCTTAGCAAACCAAATAAAATTATTTTCCCGTTCAGGCGAACGAGAAATGGAAAATATACAGGTTTGGGGATCTCTCAGTGCAATATTGTAAGCCATACTCCAATCGTTTACAGAAATTGAATAATCAATGCCTGCGCTATCAAGCGCCAATCGGACTTTATCGGCAGCATCACCTACTAAATTGTTATTCGCGTCCAGATACTGCGCAGGCGCGAAGTTCTCTGTTACAACAGTAAGTTTAGCCACACAATGATGGCTTACAATGAGCAATAATACACAATACCACTTAGTCACAATAACCCACTATATAAAATTTAAGATGTTACTTTTTTGGTAAAAGCAAATTTAATATAGCGGATTATTTACAAATAGCCAATTTTGGGCCTGTGGGATTAACGATTCATTGCTGCAATTAAGAATGCTGAAATTTTAGCGCCTTCTCTAAGCGTCGTCTCTGAGCTTGATTGCCCCACTAATGAGCTGTCGGTAAACGGTGCGATTTCCATCATATCTGCACCGGTTATTGGAAACTCATCAGCAATAGCTGACAAAATATCAAGCGCATGCTGTGGTGTTAATCCATTTTCTTCAGGCGTACCTGTCGCAGAGGCAAATTGCGCATCTAGTGCGTCAATATCAAAGCTTACATACACTTCATCAACCTTGTCGGCCTTTAATTGCGCGATTGTATCGGCAGCAACAGCGGCTGCGCCACGCTCAATAATTTCAGCTGCCCAGTGCTGTTTAACGCCAAAGGTACTTTCCCAATGTGATTTAGGCTTACCACTTGAGCGAATACCAAATTGAATTAAATGATGTGGCGCGGGTAAAAATTCTAAAATATGGGTACACCAAGAGCCAAAACATAAATCGATGCCTAAACGCTCAACCAATAAATCGGTGTGGGCGTCAAAATGAATAATAGCCGTACGCTTACCTTGGCTACGCTTTGCTTTTAAGTACGCTTTTGTCAGCGGGTAACTAATAGAATGATCGCCACCAATGCCAAAAATGCCTTTATCTTGGAATGTTGCATAAAAGCTGTCACATACATCTTCGGTAATAGACAGTGGACTTACGAAATGATCGTTATTGTCATTGCCATAAAGCGCTTTTTGGCAATTGGTAATTGTTGCCTCGTTTAAGTATTTATCGTGTAATAAATGCGGTATTACGCGCACATCACCTAAGTCAAATGAACGACACTGTGTTTGCTGGTCAATTAAAGCTGAACGTAAAAATAAAGGCCCCCAGTTTGCACCGCGTAAAATACCACCACCACAATCAGAGCTAATCCCCAGCATAACCGCTTTGTGGGGTGAGTTAGGTAATTCATTTAGCGAGTCACGCCATAAAGCATCGACATTTTCAGTTTGACCATATAATTTATTTCTGAGTGCTGCTTTGCGTTCTTTTGCCGTATTAACCGTGAATACACCGTCGCCAGGTGCACATAAACAGTGTTCAACTTTATTTTTAAATGCTTGAAATTGTGTGCTCATTGTAAACCCTTTTTCAATCTGAATATCTTGTCTATTATTGAGTAGTTATGCAAAACGACGAACGCTGAATAAATTAAAAATTAATTGTCTGTGGTTATAAAAATCACTGAACGTTGTGTTTTGCGAGGTTAGGTCAGCGGCAAAACAATACAAAACCTACTAACTAACCTTATGAATATAAACAATTTAAAATTTAGCTAACAACTCTTTTAGCTAGCTACTGGTTTGCTCTGAGGTATGAATATAGTGTCTGAGCAAACAAGTCAACTGGCTCATTTTGTTAGTGATTTTAGCTATTGATTGAATATTCAGAGTTGATGAATAAATCAATACGGACATCCGTCCTGTACTTCATTTAGGTTTCTCGTAATCATGTTAAATTGACAACAACTCTTATTAAAAAGGCTTAGTTATGGAAAAGGTATTTCACTTAGGACTGTGTATTGATGATTTAAAAGGTGCGAAACTGGCTATTGTTCCAGGGGATCCAGATCGTGCAGCACGCATTTCACAGTTCTTAGATAATCCAACCTGCCTTGCTCAAACGCGTGAGTTTCACATTTATTTAGGCCAATTAAACGGCCACTCAGTGGTTGTATGTTCAACCGGTATCGGCGGCCCTTCAACGTCAATTGCGGTTGAAGAACTGGCTCAACTTGGCGTACGTAGCTTTCTTCGCATTGGCACAACAGGCGCGATTCAGCCGCACATTAACGAAGGCGATATTTTAATTAGCCAAGCCTCAGTTCGTTTAGATGGCGCGAGTCAGCATTTTGCACCGCTGTGCTACCCAGCTGTTTCTGATTTTTTTGCCACTCAAGCGATGGTAAAAGCCTGTGAAAACCTAAACATCGATTTTCATATCGGTATCACCGCTTCAAGCGATACCTTCTACCCAGGACAAGAGCGTTACGATACGCATTCTGGTTATGTTCCTAAGTCATTACAGGGTAGCTGTGAAGAATGGCAAAAACTAGGCGTGATGAACTACGAAATGGAATCGGCTACTTTATTTACTATGTGTGCCGCTCTTGGCCTACAAGCAGCCTGTGTTGCAGGTGTATTAGTAAATAGAACACGTCAAGAAATTCCTAACGTAGACCACGGCGAGATTGAGAAAAAATCGGTTGCCGTGGTACTTGAAGCCGCTAAAGTGTTACTTGGCTAATGTTACGCTAATAACCTCAAGTGTTGGCAAGCCAGTAAAGCTTGCTAACACGGCTTTTGCCACCCCTGATTGGTTTTCATGACCAGCCGTTTCTAATAACGTAACTGATTTAACTGTTTGCTTATCAAAGCTCAGTCCTGCTAAAAACAACTGACTCACAGCACTTTGTAATGGCGATAAACTCGGGCTGTACGCTGCATTTTCTGCATAGCTGCCATAAAAATCACCGTTTTCAAACGTACTTATTTTTACTGCACTGTAATTTTGGCTGTATGGCACATAAGCCGCTAAAGCATAGCTCATCAGCTTTTCATCAAGTTGTTTGTTTTCAAAGCAATTAGTTTGCTCTGCTGGGTTAAATAAGCTGTGCTCATTGCCTAAATCGGTTGGTCCAAATGAATGAGGTAATAACTCTGCCAATTTAAAGTTTTGTGCTGGCAGTAAAATATCAAGCTCTTTCGCATCAGCGAGTTCATTCATAAATTGACGACAGTACCCACATGGGACATCACTAATCGCTATTTTAAGAATTTTTTTACCGCCATTTAACCAGGCATTATTAATTGCAGATTGCTCACCGTGCACCACTAAACTAAGTGCTTGATGGTCAAACTCAGCGTTAGCGCCAAAGTAAAAAGTGGTGTTTCCTTGTGAATCAAGCCCTTTTACAATTGCGCCGACATGAAATTTGGAAATAGGTGCAACGGAAAACTCTGAAGCCATAGGCACTAAGCCTTGTAATAATGCATCGTCGCTAACATTAAGCTCGGTGCAAAGCGCTTTAATATCGCTTGAATATAAAATACCGCGTTGAGTTTTTAATTGACTGCGTAGAGCTTGCGTTTGCGCTACGTTTAGAGAAATGTGTGAATTGCTAAGTGCTGTATTATGTTGCACTTTAAAAGTTGCTGAAGCCATAATAGTTTTTATTTGTTCAATGGCCAAGTAGTGTAAAAGGTTGGCAAACTAAATACCAGCCTATTCAACGTAAAAAAAGGGAACACGTCGTGTGTTCCCTCTAAAACTAATCTAGTTTTGGATTAACCTGTATTACGCATACCCGCTGCAATACCGGTCATAGTGATCATCAAGGCATTGTCTATATCATTTTCATTGCCTTTATCATCGCCACGAGAACGACGTAATAGCTCAACTTGTAATACATTAAGCGGGTCGGTGTATGGGTTTCTAAGCCCAATAGACTCTTTGATCCAAGGCTGATCAGCCAATAAGCTTTTTTGTGGGCTTAATGATTGCACTAACGTCATCGCCTCACCAAGTTCCTCTCGCAAGGCAACACCTAAAGGCTTATACATCTCTTCCACCAGCGCATTATCGTAATGCTCACTCAACCAGCTATCCGCTTTACTAAATACCATTTCTAGCATTTCTAAACGTGCTCTAAAGAACGGCCATTGCAAACTCATTTCGCTTAAGGTTTCAATCCCATATTTTTCAAGCGCGGCTTTAAGTCCACTTAATGCACCTAACCATGCAGGTAACATTAACCGGTTTTGACTCCACGCAAAAATCCATGGAATAGCACGTAAGCTCTCAACCCCTCCATTTGGATTTCGTTTTGCAGGCCTTGAGCCTAACGGTAGTTTTGACAGTTCTAATTCAGGTGTCGCCATTCTAAAGTAAGGCACAAAGTTTTCATCGTGGCGCACCACATTACGGTAATGCTCACACGACACATCGCTAATTAATGCCATTACTTCGCGCCACTGTGATTTAGGCTCTGGTGGTGGCAATAAATTACTTTGTAGTACCGCACCTGCATAAATATTTAAGCTTTGTAATGCAACATTAGGCAGGCCAAATTTAAAGCGGATCATCTCACCTTGCTCTGTTACCCTAAGCCCGCCTTTTAACGACCCCGGCGGTTGAGAATGCAATGCTTGTGCAGCAGGCGCACCACCACGTCCAACCGTACCACCACGTCCATGGAATAAAATAAGCTCAATACCGCGTTCATCCGCTAGTTGTACGAGCTTATCCATTGCCTCATATTGTGCCCAACCAGCAGCCATCATGCCTGCATCTTTGGCTGAGTCTGAATAGCCAATCATTACATTTTGGGTGTTTTTGATGTGTCCACGGTACCACTCGTTATTTAAAAGCGTAGTGATGACGTTGTGGCCATCGTTTAAATCATCCAAGGTTTCGAATAAAGGCGCCACAGGCAGTTCAAAACCACAGCCTGACTCTTTAAGTAATAACTGCACCGCTAAAATATCAGAAGCTGTTCGGGCCATAGAAATAATATATAAACCAAAGGTTTTTTCATCTTGTTGCGCAATAACATCAAAGGTGTCAAGCACCTCTTGCACTTCTGGACTTGGTTGCCAATGCCTAGGAATTAGCGGACGACGTGAATTGAGCTCTGTCAGTAAAAAAGCTTGTTTGTCTTGCTCTTCCCACTGATTGTAATCGCCAATACCTAAATGACGGGTTAACTCAGAAAACACATCGCTGTGTCTTGACGAATCCTGTCGCACATCCAGTTTAGCCAAACGCAAACCAAAGCTATTTACACGATGGATCACATCTAATAGCAAGCCATCAGCAACCACTTGCATATTGCATTTTAATAATGAGCGATAACACACCTCAATTGGGTGCTTAATTTGGTTAATATCAGTAATTAAATCTTGTGATTCTGTACGCTTATTTTTAATTTTAGCGCTTAAGTACATCACTGTTTCAGCCACTTGATTTTTAAGCGCTTTGAGCACGGCTCGATAAGGTTCAAACTCTTGCCCTGCCAGTTTAATAAGCTCATCGCTGGCATCAGACATAGAAAGTTCAGCACACAAAGTTTCTAAATCACGCTGGTATAAATCCAGCGCCATCCAACGGCCATGATCGAGTACTTGCTTAGTCACCTCGGCGGTTACAAACGGGTTACCATCACGATCTCCCCCCATCCACGACGTAAATTCTATCGGGCTGTAGTTGGCAGGTAGCTCAAGGCTCAAATGCTGTTTAACATGCTGGCTAAACTCACGTAAAAAACGTGGCACGGCATCCCATAAGCTATTTTCAATTACCGCATAGCCCCATTTAGCTTCATCAACAGGGCTTGGGCGAGAACGACGAATATCGTCGGTATGCCAAGCTTGGCTAATTAGCTGCGCAATTCGATTTAATATCGCTTCGCGCTCTTGCGCAAGGTTGTCGGTACGCTCAAGCGACGCTAAACAATCGCTTAGTTCAACATGTTTGTTAATAATAGTACGGCGAGTCACTTCGGTTGGGTGAGCGGTTAGTACTAAGTTTATGTGGAGTTTTGAGAGTGTGTCGGCTAAATGATTATGATTAAGCTGACCTTGTTCGGCCTTTGCTGCTAACGTTTTTAATGTTTGAGTGAGAGGATTTAGTTGGCAAAAACCAACATCATTAAAACGTGATACGGTATGAAACTGCTCTGCAACATTAGCTAAGTTTAAAAAATGATTAAATGAACGGGCAACCGGTAAAAGCTCCTCATCACTGAGCGCATGGAGTACATCAATTAACGCTTGGCGATCGGCTTCATTGCCACTGCGAGATGATTTTGATAAAGCCCGAATTTCTTCTACTTTATCTAAAATCTCTTGGCCTTGGGCATCTTTAATAGTTTGTCCTAATAATTGCCCAAGTAGATTAACATTACCTCGCAAGGCGGCATATTGTTCACTCATTTCTAGCTCTCCTTCGTTTCTTGGAGACCTATTAATATCACTAAGAGGGAATATTTAATAGATCCATTTGCATTGTCTTGTCGTAAAAAAGCATATGTAAAATAAACACAAAGCGACAAAATGATCATTTTTTACGATGGCAGTTGCCCCCTTTGCAATGCAGAAATGCAACATTTAAAACGTGCCGATGTTGATCATAAAATTACACTAGAAGATTTAAATGCGGATGATTTTAGTGAGCGTTTTCCTGCAATCGATAAACAAAATGCCATGGATTTATTGCACGCCCAAACTGATAAGGGGCAGATGATTTACGGCTTAGACGTCACTTATCAAGCTTGGCGCATCGTTGGAAAATACCGCTGGCTTAAAATAATTCGTTTGCCAGTAATTCGCTTTTTTGCCGATCATGCTTACACTTTTTTTGCAAAATATCGTCACCACATTAGCCGTTTTTTAATGCCCAATGCGCAGTGTAGTAATGGTCAATGCAATATGAAATCTAAAGGTGAAAAATGAAAACAGTGATTTTATTTGGCGCCAGTAGCGCCATTGCACAATCCTACGTAAATCATTTAAATCAGCAAGCAACACAATTTAATATAATTTGTGTCAGCTCATCGAATATTGAGCATAATGATGACAAGGAAACCTATTTCCACAGCGACTACTCTGCGCAAAGCCTAAATGAGCTAACCCAGTCGTTAAAGTCACAACAAATTGAGCTTGCTCAGGTAATAATATTTAATGGTCAATTACATAACGACCAGCACATGCCGGAAAAAAAGCTCGAAGAAATTAACAGTGATTATTTTATGCAGCTTTTGCACTCTAATACACTTGTCCCCCTGCTGTGCTTACAAAGTATAGTGCCGCTGCTTAATCATAAAACTCACTGCACAATTACCGCTTTGAGCGCTCGTGTAGGCAGTATTAACGACAATAAATTGGGTGGCTGGTATACTTATCGCGCATCCAAGGCTGCGCTGAATATGTTATTTAAAACAGCCGCCATTGAACTTGCTCGTCGCGCTAAAAATACCAAACTGATTTTATTTCACCCAGGTACTACAGATACACAGCTCTCTAAGCCATTTCAAAAAAATGTGCCCGCAGATAAACTGTTTACCCCTGACTTTGTTGCTCAGCAATTATTTAAATTTACTTACGAAAACCCACAGCTAGAACTCAACGGCGAACCTGCCTACCTAGATTGGCAAGGAAACACCATAAAATGGTAAGGAACAAACACATGCATTTTTCCAAAGACCGCATAGCCGCACTTGAAAAACATACCCGTACACACTTTATCAACTCACTTTCAGGGTTTAAAAGTGCAAACTTAATTGGCACACAAGACTTACAAGGTAATACTAATCTAGCCATTGTCAGTTCAGTTATTCATTTAGGCGCACACCCACCGCTAGTAGGCATGATAATGCGCCCGCACAGCGTACCAAGGCATACATTTGAAAATATTATAGAAACAGGTATCTATACCATTAATCAAGTAAACAGTGATATATACCAGCAAGCACACCAAACATCGGCACGTTACGCTAAAGATGAGTCTGAGTTTGATGCTACGGGGTTAAAAACAGAGTACTTAAACGAGTTTAACGCTCCATTTGTTGCACAAAGTCGACTTAAATACGCGGTAAAATTTGTAGAGAATCAACATCTAGCAGTTAATGGCACTGAGCTGGTTATTGGTGAAATAATGGATGTGTATGTCGATGAATCAGCACTCCAAAGTGATGGCTTCTTAGACTTACAAGCCATCGACACAGTTGCAGTTACAGGGTTAGATAGCTACCACACGGCGAATAAGCTCAATCGTTTACCCTACGCGAAAAAATAGCCCAAGGTTATCAAGTCCTTGGGAATGAGGGACTTGATAACTCCCCCCATTTGTTCAGTCCCTTGTTCACTAATCGCAATTAATTTGAATTGAACGCATTTAGCCTACACACTATACAAAATTTTGTAGGAGAAATATATGACCACAGTTGGTATTGGTACACACACACCCGAACAAGCACTTGCTAGTTTAAGCAATATGACCCACTCAGTAACGCCAATTCAGGCCGATGAGTATTTAGTGCGTATGGCCAAAGCGCAAGCTTATATGCAAGCTAATAATATTGATGCGATATATTTAAATGCAGGTACCAACTTAACGTATTTTACCGGTATGAAATGGTACGCCAGTGAACGACTAGTCGGCGCTATTTTACCCGCCATGGGTGAGGTGCAATACATTGCCCCCCACTTTGAGATTGGCTCTTTAAATGGCTTTAAAGTCATTGATGGCCCAATACACGGCTGGCAAGAACACGAGAACCCTTTTGAGCTATTCGTTAAAGTGCTAAAACAGCTTAATATTAGCGACACCGCTACCGTGGGTATTGATGAGAGCGCACAGTTTTTTATTTTTGATGGTATCAATAAAGCCAGTTCAGGATTAAAACTAGTTAACGCACAACCTGTAACCGCACATTGTAGAATGCATAAATCAGCCAATGAATTAGCATTAATGCAATGCGCTATGGATATGACTTTAGCGGTTCATCAGGCTACGGCGAGCATGCTTTATGAAGGAATTAGCACCGTAGAAGTCGAAGAATTTATAAAAAAAGCGCATCAAAAAGTAGGTGCCCCAGGTAATTACTTCTGTATTGTATTGTTTGGCCTTGCTACCTCATTCCCTCATGGTGTAAAAGATCCGCAAATTTTGAAAAAAGGCGACATGGTCCTTATTGATACCGGATGCAAAGTACACGATTACCTGTCTGATATTACCCGTACTTACGTATTTGGTGAAGCAACCAGCCGCCAACGCCTATTTTGGGATTTTGAAAAAGCGGCCCAGTTAGCAGCTTTCAATCAAGCCGCCCTTGGCGAAACCTGTGAATCGGTTGACGAAGCAGCTCGCAGCTACTTAGCAGCTCAAGGCTTAGGCCCTGAATACCAAACACCAGGTTGCCCACACCGCACAGGCCATGGTATTGGCTTAGACATTCATGAATGGCCATACTTAGTGGGCGGCGATAAAACCCCGCTTGCCACAGGCATGTGTTTTAGTAACGAACCAATGCTGGTTATTCCAGATGAGTTTGGGGTTAGATTAGAAGATCACTTCTATATGACAGATGACGGTCCGCGTTGGTTTACCCAGCCAAGCCACAGCATTGACGACCCATTTGGCTTGAACAGCTAACCTGAAAACATTCAATAAACGAGCAGCACTTTCGCTGCTCTTTTTATGTTCAATGATTGATAAACTAAACTTCATCCCAATATCCATTGTTATTAAAAAGCAATCCTTCAAGGATCCCTATGAAAAACTTAAAAATTGATATCGTCTCAGATGTAATGTGCCCGTGGTGTATTATTGGGTATAAAAACTTAGAAACCGCATTGGCAGAATTAAAAGACGAAATGAGTGCGGATATTACATGGCACCCTTT
Source organism: Pseudoalteromonas sp. BSi20439 (assembly GCF_000241165.1). Lineage (NCBI taxonomy): Bacteria > Pseudomonadati > Pseudomonadota > Gammaproteobacteria > Alteromonadales > Pseudoalteromonadaceae > Pseudoalteromonas > Pseudoalteromonas sp. BSi20439. The sequence continues at coordinate 18,120 of NZ_BADW01000024.1, read as the reverse complement.
TGAGCTTAATCCAGATATGCCACTTGAAGGACAAGACTTAAACGAGCACTTGCAGCAAAAATACAGTTTAACTGAAGAAGAAAGCGCGCGAAATCGTCAAAACATGGCGGATGCGGGTGAACGAGCTGGGTTTACCTTTAATTTTGACGGTAAACGCATCATGATCAACAGCTTTGATCTACACCGCTTGCTAATGTGGGCGCGTGAAGAAGGCAAACAAACTGAGCTGAAATTGGCGTTTTTTGAAGCACACTTCACCGATTTAAAATATTTAAATCAAGAAGATGCGTTACTGGATGTGGTAGAAAAAGTCGGCCTTAACAAAGACACAGCCAGAGAAATTTTACACTCAGATAAATACGTACAAGCGGTACGCCAAGAGCAAAATAACTTTAAACAAATGGGAATAACCTCAGTACCTACTTTCATTATAAATGATAAGTATGCGCTTACCGGTGGGCAGCCGAGTGAGTCGTTTATTCAAGCGCTTAAGCAAATAAATGAAGAAGAAGCCAAGCAGGAGCAATAATTTTTCGGGTTAGGCTACATTTTGCGGCCTAACCTTATTAATTTTTTAAGTTAAACACCCGTCTGTTATTTAAATTAAGCCCGTCCTCAACATCACGATAATAGTGCTCATAAAGCGCATTTAACTCGCCGCTATCTGCTAACTTTGTTAAGCCTTGCTCTAATAACTCAATGATTGCTTTGTTATTTTCGTTTGCGTAAAAATAATAGTAATTATCGTATTGCAGCATAATATGAGGCTCAATAACAAAGTTATACTGAGGATGTTTACGTATTTCGGCTTTTATAGCAGTTACTGAACGCGGAAAATAATCGCCAAGTCCTTCATCTAACGCTTTTAACATGCTTTCATAACTCAAATCACCATTAACTGTTAAGCCATTGTTCTTTAATGCATAATAATCAGACCAACTTTGCTTTTGTAAGGCTATGAACGGCTTTAGTTGTTCAAGGGTTTTTATATCTGAAAATTCGCCCAACCGGCTTTGTTTAACCATGGGCAAGCGCTTTGAATGCAGCCCATTATAAATAGGATAACTTGTGCGGATTAAATGTCTTTGCTCTGCAAGGGAGTTTGGCAAAGTTAACCAAGCTAAATTAACATCATCGTTACGTGTGAGCTCTTCTAAAATTCTTTTAGTATTCATTGGCTCAAGACTATAAGCAATATTGAGCTTTACATTAACCTTTGCAAAGCTCTTTTCTAATAATGTTAAAATATAGTGGTTTTTTGGTATGTCTTGGGTGCTTGGTTTGCCAAGCTTAAGGGTGATCGTTTGCTCAGTGCTACTGGCAAAAAATGACACTGCCATTAAAATTAAACTGCAGCATAAAATAATAAGCTTCATAGTTATTCCAAGTTGCTTTAGCAATGTAACAAACTAAACAAATGATAAGTATAGCGGCAACTTAAAATTGCGTTAGTTTATGTACGATAAAGCACCTTAATCACATGCCAACCAAATTTCGTTTTTACTAAATGCGGTTCTAAAATTGCACCACTAAAGGCAACCTTATCAAACTGTGGAACCATTTGGCCTCGTCTAAACTCACCTAAATCACCGCCTTTTTTACCCGATGGGCATGACGAATACTTTTTAGCTAAAGTTTGAAACTTTGCGCCTTTGCCTAATTGCTTGATGATGTCTTCTGCAATCTCTTTATGTTTTACTAAAATATGCAGTGCGTGCGCCGTATTTGCCATGAAAAAGCCCTTAAAACCTATTTACTAGTAATTAAACGCCGCGATTTTAGCACAGCCAATATATTCAGGCATCTATTAAAGCACTTATAAATAGTGGGCTTGGTCTTGCTTTGAAGGGATCCTGCAATAGTGATATTTACCAAATAAGGTATATCGATTTGATGCAATTTTATCATAAAGCCAATTGTTAAAACGATTTGGCAACACACTAAACATACCACTAAGTTTCCACGGATAGCCTAGCTGTTTAATCACCTCAAAAAATGCATGGCTTTGTATAAATGCTTGAGCGTTTTCAATGTAAACCATAGAGGAAAAATCAGTTGTCGAATAGCAAAAGTGCATTAATATTTGCTGCCCTTTTGGTGATTGTACACTGCACAGTTTAAACATGGCCTGAGGGTCGTGAGCAATAATAAAATTACACCACGCACTACAAAGCTTGCACTGGGCGTCGAACAGTATAATTTTTTGGTTTTTTATTAGCGCGGCGGTATGGGTCATTAATTGCTTGCTCAAGCGAGGGCTTATTGTTGCACTGGTTTTTTTTGTAGCTTGCGCTGCAAAGTGCGTCTATGCATATTAAGCTGCCTTGCAGTCATTGATACATTACCGTTGTTGCTGTGCAATACATGTTGAATATGCTCCCACTCCAAACGCTCAGGTGACATAACCTCCTCAGAGATTTCGGTTACTGTCGTTGCCAGCTCTACTTTTAGCGCTTTTAGTAAACTTGCCATATCGACAGGCTTAGTTAAATAGTCATTAGCGCCCAAGCGCATCGCCTCTACGGCTGTAGCTATACTTGCAAAGCCGGTAAGCAATACAATATGCGCCTTGGGTAACAAGTGTCGCAGCGGTGCAATAAGCGCCAGCCCATTTTCATCTGCTAACTTCATATCTAATAAAATACAATCAGGTTGCTGCTGGCGAGCCCTAAGTAAAGCCTCTGTTTGGTTATGTGCAACCTCACAGTTAAAGCTGTGTTTTGTTAAGCGCCTTGCCAAAGTGGTAGCAAGGTTAATGTCATCTTCAATAATTAGCAGCTTCATAGCGCCGACTCGGTTATTAATAGTGGCATTTGTATCTTGGCCACCGCCCCACCATCGGGGTGATTATAAACAGTTAACGAACCATTTAAACGCTCAAACGTGACATTTGATAGCATAACCGCTATTCCCATGCCTTGCTCGCTGGGCATGAGCTGCCCGCCTAACTCCGCTAACTCTGAGGATAAAAAACCAGCGCCAAAATCCCGAATAATTAACGCAATACTTTGCGCATCTGGCTGTTGCCAACTCAACTCTAATTGCATTTGGCCTTTTTTTCGTTAGCAAGCGCTGCATTTTGTAATAAGTTTAAAATAGCAGGTAGCAGCATGGCATCACTTTTTAATGTGGCTTTAGGCGCCTCATTAAGCCAGTTTATTTGTTGATTAGGGTATTGTAATAGCAACGTATCATGAATTTGATTTTGCAGCTGCTCTGCTTTTATAGGTGTTTGCGTGTTTTTATCTCGTAGCTGCATAGAGAGCTTTCTAAAATCATTAAGCTGAGTGCGGCATTGCAGCAAGGGTGATTGCATTTGCTGAATAATTTCATTGTTGGGATACTCTTCTACAAGCTCTTCAAACAATAATTGTAAATTAGCAATAGGCGTTGCTAATTGATGAGTAATTTGCGCCGCTGCGCCATCGAGAGTAACCAGTTGTTCACTACGTAACTGTTTCTCTCTAACTTTGGCAATAGTGCGCTCACGTTGTTGTAAGGCACGGTTCATTGCACCAATAACCAACGCAATCACGCAGGCACTGATGACAAAATTAACCCACATGCCAATAAAGTGGCCACTCATGTTCATTTGGTGCATGCTATGCTCTGGCATTTTAATCAGTAGCATGCTGTAGGCAGCGATAGCCAGCACAGCAATATAGGCAAGCCCACGAGCGCTCAATGTAATTGCCGCTATCATAATAGGTAACAATAATAACGACACAAATGCGTTAGTTGCACCGCCACTTAAAGACAACAAAATAGTTAAAAAAAGTACGTCAGCGGTCAGTTGCATCAGCATGCCAACAGGCTTTGCTTGGCTAACATTTCTATAAGCAAAGATACTTGCTAACTGAAAAACCGCCTCAAGCGTAATAACGGCTAGCAACGGCATGAGCGCAATTTGATGCTCTAATAAAAAATAAACGCTTAACACCGCAATAAGCTGCACAGCAATGGCGCCACTGCGTAGCATTAATAACCGGCTAATAGCAGGATCGGTTTTAATTAACACAATAAGATTCACCTGACTGAATATACATTGCTTTGTTATCCATTATAAATAATGCTTTTTAAGTAATGATTTCATAATATGCGCCCCATATTAGCTGCTCACTCAGCCGCACTCAAGCATATATGGTCAACAAAGTATTCGTATTCTATTAAGCTTAGAAAGCCTATGAGCTATCGTGTAAAACACGCACAATCATTAAAAGCATTTAATTAACACAATAAAAACAAGCCACTTACCTTTAAACAAAAATGCAGCAAATAGTCCGTAAAATAGCAGTAATTACTAAGCAAACCATGCTATAAACTAGTGTTAACAGCTAATTTTTGATATAACGTCCTCATTAGACGAACACGTCATACCACTTTTAAGAGAACACACTATGCCTTACGCACATATCACTGGTTGGGGTAAATGCATTCCACCAGCAAGCATCAGCAACGACGAAATAAGTGAAATTGTAGATACAACCGATGAGTGGATCACCACACGTACGGGTATAAAGTCTCGCAGAGTTAGCCATGTAAGTACTGCTGAACTTGCTAGTGTGGCTGCAAAGCATGCCATTGCTTGTGCTGGCGTAGATGCAAAAGATATCGATTTAGTTATTTTAGCAACGTGCACCCCCTCAACAGTAGTTGCAAACACCGCCTCATTAGTACAAAAAAATATTGGTGCCACAGGCGCTGCAGCCATGGACACCAACGCGGCATGTTCTGGTTTCTTATATGCTTTACAAGCTGCGACAGCGCAAATTCAAGCTGGCATGATCAAAAAAGCAGTCGTTATCGCGGCTGAGCGCATGACGTGGTATGTAAACTGGGCACGACGCGACAGCGCCGTTTTATTTGGTGATGGTGCCGGTGCCGTTGTGCTTGAAGCAGCAGAAACACCTGCAGGCTTATTAGGGACTAAAACCGGTTGTGACAGCGAAGATCGTGATATTTTACACATTACTAATTTTGGCAGTGATTTAAATAAATATGAGCCAATTGGTCCATCAGACCTTTTATTTGAAGGCCGTGAAATATTTAAACGTGCCGTTAAAGGCATGAGTGAAGCCTGTGACGACGTGCTTGAACAAGCCAATCTTAAGCTCGATGATATTGATGTACTAGTTCCGCATCAAGCTAACTTACGCATTATTCAAGCAATTCAAAACCGTTTAAAAGTGGATGACGAAAAAGTAATAGTAAACATTGGCGAATACGGTAATACCTCTGCTGCAACGATTGCCATTGCGCTGTGTGAGGCCGTTGAGCAAGGTTTAATTAAGCCGCATGCCAATATTATGTCGGCTGCATTTGGAGCAGGCCTAACGTGGGCGGCAAGCTATATCAAATGGGGCGAGCGAGTAACACCCATTGCTGTTAGCGATGCTAAACTTCCACCGTGTGATAAAACAGGTTTAGAGCTTGTTGCACCAGCTGTAAAAGCGTGTAAAGACGCAGAGCCTAGCTAAAAGCTAATATATATGACCATGCACATGTATTGATAAAAAGCGCACTGCTTTCAGTGCGCTTTTTGCTTTTTAAGGAAAATATATGCAACTACTAGGCATTCATCATGTAGCCATCATTTGTAGCAACTACCCACGCTCTAAACATTTTTATAGTGAAATATTAAAACTCACGATTATTAATGAGCATTATCGTGCACAGCGTCAGTCTTACAAACTCGATTTAGCTTTACCTGATGGTAGTCAGTTAGAATTATTTTCGTTTAATGATGCGCCAAGTAGACCAAGCTACCCCGAAGCACAAGGACTTAGACATTTAGCATTTAAAGTTGGGTGTATTAATACTGCTAAACATTATTTAGAGTCACACAATGTCATCGTCGAAAATATTAGAGAAGATGAAATAACCGGCAAAAAATTCACCTTTTTTGCCGATCCAGATGGCTTACCCCTTGAGTTATATGCACTTTAACATCTAATAACTCAAGGTATATTTAATTTAGTTAAATCGATTTTGTAGGTAAGTAAATACTGCACGAATACCCAGTGCCTCACCACCAGCTGGACGCCCAGGTAATGCACGTAAATTCCATGCCATTACGTCAAAGTGAACCCATGGTGTATTTGGCTCTACAAACTCTTTCAAATAAAGCGCAGCGGTTATTGCGCCACCAAATGGCGTACTTGCACAGTTAGCCATATCAGCCACATCGCTTTTCAAAAATGGTTTGTATTGCTCGAATAACGGCAATTGCCAAACAGGGTCGTTAACTTGTATTCCCGAGTCCATAATGGCATTTGCTACAGCGCGATCCGTTGAGAAAAATCCCGGTAACTCCGTACCTAACGCAATACGGCACGCACCGGTTAATGTAGCAAAATCTATGATTAATTCAGGATCATCGTTTTGTGCTTCGCTTAGTGCATCACACAGCACTAGTCGCCCTTCCGCATCGGTATTGTCTATTTCGACCATAATACCTTTACGGGTTTTTACTACATCGCCAGGGCGAAATGCATTTCGCGAAACAGCATTTTCAACCGCAGGCACTAAAACACGAAGACGTATTGGTAAGTTAGCAGCCATAATTAACTGAGCCAAGGCAATAACATGCGCAGCCCCACCCATGTCTTTTTTCATGTTACGCATGCCTGAACTGGGCTTTAAATCCAGTCCACCGGAATCAAAACAGACACCTTTACCGACTAACGTAATTTGTGGCGCATCGACTGCCCCCCATTTCAAGTCAAGTAATCGTGGTTTGTTTTCACTTGCACGGCCTACCATATGAATAGTTGGGTAATTTTGCTCTAATAACTCATCACCTACCCACTGCGAAAATTCACCGTCGAATGTATCTGCTAGGTCACTCATGACTTGTGATAAGTGCTGCGGCATCATATCGGCAGCTGGGGTATTAACTAAATCGCGTGCTAAATTAATGGCATCCGCTTGTTGTTTTACTTGTTCATATAATGTTTTATCAGCAATACCAAGCTGAGCTTTAGCGGTGGCTTTTTGTTTGTATTCACTAAACTCATAACCACCTAACACAAAGCCTAAAGCAAGTTGAGCAACTAAAGACTCATCACCTTGAATTTGATAACAACCCGCAGGTAATTTACTGGCAAGCTCGCCAGCGGCCCAAAAATCATCAGTGCTTTGCATTACACAAAATACCTGACTAAGTTCACCCGTTTCTGGGTTTGGTACTAGTGCGAGTCCTGATTTTTCAAAATCTGTGTTTGCTAGCCAGCGCTGTACAAAACTCGGTTGCTGCGTAAGCCAGTCTGTTAATTCATTTTTAACAATAAAAGATAGAGGAATTCCTGAAGAGGTATGACGAAGTAAAGCACTCATTAAATGACTCACATAATAGAAAATGATGCCTTAGCATAACAATAAGCACTATTAAAAGGTATAGCTAATTATGCTCTGCTAGCTTACTTCTTCTTTGAGGGAGTTGAGTCTTGCTGTTGGCTTTGTTGAGCAATCTGTTGATCAATTTCTTTAATAGGCTTGTTCATACTAAAAGAACTTGGCAATACATCAACACCCACTAACTGCCCTAGTTTAACAACCAGTGGAATAGTTAATGGTGCAAACGGCAATAACGCAAAAACGCCTAGTCCTAATCCTTTTAATATATCTACAAACTGCTCGTTGGCGCGTTTTAGTTCTGCTTTGTTTGTTTGCCCTTGGGTATAACGCCTATAAATTATTAGCATTTCTTTGGTTTCTTGCTTTTCCTGAGCAAGGGCTATTTTAAGCGCGACCATAGCACGACGAAAGCGTAGTTGTTGTCGCTTTTTACTTATTTTAGCAACCCGCCAGGGTGCACGATGAATGACTTTATATAATCGCATAGCCTGTATTCTCACACAGCGTTCTAAGTTCACAAAGAATAATTTACACCCTTTATTCAATCATTTATTCTAAGCGTCCTTTTTTCCACTTTTGTAATAAAAAAATGCAAAAAAACATCCCTAGTACTAAACCCGAAAGACCAAAATCTGATGAGTGCTGTGGCGGCGGCAGTTGCTGCCCTTGCGTGTGGGATGAATATAAAGAAAAGCTGGCTGCGTGGAAAAAACACCATGGTGAAAATGTCAACAGTAAGTCAATTTAATTCAATAATAGAAAATAACTAAAATAGCTTATTTAGTTAGTAATTATGTATCAATGTCTGTTTTTACCCCCTTTTCTCGCCCTAGTTGTGATTAACTCTGCGTTATTTTTAGATAAACCATTTGTTTCAACTTGTTAAATACTAGTTAATTAGCCATTGCCCTCTTTAGCTTTTTTATCTATAGTCTATTTCGAGGACTCACAGGAGGTGCGCTTAATTAATTAAGCTTTTAGGAGTGAGTTAGCAATATTTGCTCCCCATTGAATGTGAAATGTCCACAATAATAAGTCAGTAAATAGACTATACAAATCAATTCTAACTGGGGATATTTAGAATGAAATTAAAAAGCAATGCGCTTCAACAGGCGATCAAATTTGCTCTAGCAACAACAGCCGCAGGCTTATTTGTTTCTGGTTCAGCAATTGCTCAAGAAGAGCAAACCGAAGTTAAAGTAAACAAAAACGTAGAAAAAATTGCCGTAGTTGGTACGCGCTCTGCGCCTCGCTCTATTGGTGATTCACCTGTACCTATCGATATTATCGGTGGCGAAGAGCTTAGCAAATCAGGTAATACTGATATGTTAGAGCTATTAAAAGGGGCTATTCCTTCTTTAAACGTTCACTCAATGCCAATTAGTGATGCTGCATCATTAGTTCGCCCTGCAAATTTACGCGGATTACCTTCAGACAGTACACTGATTCTATTAAACGGTAAACGCCGTCACCGCGCATCTGTTATTGCCTTTTTAGGTGGTGGTATAAACGATGGTGCTCAAGGTGCCGATATTTCAGTTATTCCAAGTATTGCACTAAAACAAGTAGAAGTACTGCGTGATGGTGCTGCTGCACAATATGGTTCTGATGCAATTGCTGGGGTTTTAAACTTCCAGCTTAAAGATGCCTCAGAAGGCGGATCGTTCGAAGTTCGTAAAGGTCAATATTACGAAGGCGACGGCGATACAACCCAAATTTCAGGTAATGTGGGCTTACCATTTACCGATAGCGGTTTTGCAAATTTAAGTTTTCAGTACAAAACAGCCGATGCGACCAGCCGTTCAGTACAAAGAGCCGATGCCACAGCACTTGATGCTGCAGGCGTTCCAGACATTGCTCCGTTCACCCAAGTATGGGGTGCACCAGAGGTTGATGACGACATCTCTATCTTTGGTAATGTTGGTTTAGAGCTAACTAATGACTCACAATTTTATATGTTTGGTAACTATTCTGAGCGTGATGTACGTGGTGGTTTTTATTACCGTAACCCACATACTCGCCCTGGTGCATACTCAAACGATGGTGGCGAAACACTCCTTGTTGGTGATTTAACCGGCGATATGAGCGGTAATTGTCCAACAATCATGATTGATGACAACGTTCTTGATAACCCTGACTACATTAATGGTGTAGCAAACAACCCTGATTGTTTCGCATTTAACGAAATGCTTCCGGGCGGTTTTACACCAAACTTTGGTGGTAATATCACAGATACGTCACTCACTATTGGTACTAAAGGTGAGTTTACTGGCGGCTTTTTAGAAGGCGCTTACTATGATTTAAGCGGTACTGTAGGTTACAACGAATCTCGCTACTTTATATACGACACAATCAATGCATCGTTGGGTCCAGATAGCCCGCGTGATTTTAGCCCAGGTAAATATGAACAATTAGAGAAAAACTTTAATTTTGATATTTCAAAGGGTTTTGACTTTGACTTAGCTTACGATGTAAACATTGCCGGTGGTTTAGAGTGGCATGAAGAAACCTTTACCGTGGTATCAGGCGATGAAGCTTCGTTTATAGCTGGCCCACTAACTGATCAAGGTTTTGGTATTGGTTCTAACGGTTTCCCTGGATTTAAACCATCAGATGCAGGCGAATACGACCGTCGAAACTATGCAGCTTACATTGATATTGAGGCGCCATTCACTGAAGAGTTCTTAATGGGCTTAGCGCTTCGCTACGAAGATTACGATACCTTTGGTTCAACCACTAACTATAAGTTAATGGGTCAATACCACCTTACTGATGATCTGAATATTCGTGGTTCAATTAGTACTGGTTTCCGTGCACCTACCGTAGGCCAAGCGAATGTTAGTAACGTACAAACTAACTTAAGCAGCGGTGTATTAGTAGACTCAGCCTTGTTACCACCTACAAACCCAATTGCTATTCAATTAGGCGGTACTGAACTTGAGCCTGAAGAATCACAAAGCTACACCTTTGGCGCGGTATACACCATTGGCGATTTATTCTTAACAGTTGATTACTACAACATCCAAGTAGATGATCGTATTAGCCAATCAGATAAAATCGAACTTAGCCAAGCAGATAAAGACACCCTTGAAGCTGCGGGCGTACCTAACGTACAAAACCTAGCGCAAGTTAGTTTCTTTACCAATGACTTTGACACCACAACGCAAGGTGTTGACTTAGTTGCTAACTACTCAGCTGAATTGTTCAGTGGTAGCTCGACATTTAGCTTAGCTTACAACTGGAATGAAACAGAAGTAACACGTTCAAGTGATATTACCGGTGCGTTTAAAGTAAGTCGTCTTGAAAATGACTTACCTAATCACCGTGCAACACTGAGCTGGGCACAACAATGGGAAAGCTTTTCAGCATTTTCTCGCCTTAATTACTTTGGTGAGTACCAAGGCGTTCACGTAGATTATGATGAAACGGCTAAAATGGCTGATGCAGCTGTGACGTTAGATGTTGAAGTAACTTACTTCATGAATGACTCAATTAGTTTCTCAGTCGGTGCACAAAACCTACTGGATCAAGAAGCAGAAAAACTTGATTTCTCCGTAGCACCAAATAACAACTGGGGTGGTAAGTACTACGAAACATCTCCATACGGGATTAATGGTGGCTTTTACTACGCTAAAGCAACCTATACTTTCTAAAATGTGTTAATGATAATCAAAGGCGAAATGTGTAATGCATTTCGCCTTTTTATTGCCCTTTATAAACCCATTTAAAATGACTTTTACACTCGCATTTTTTGTGGCTTTGGGGTTATATTAAATAAAAAGAATATTAGTTGTATTATGCTACTAAAAAAAGCGAATGAGTTATTGTCACAAAACAAGCTTAGAGAAGCTGAGTTTCATTACAAAACGCTATTACAAGCAGAGCCTGACAATGGTGACGCCCTGTTTGGCCTAGGTAAGGTAGCACTGCGTTTAGAACAATTTGATGCCGCTGTGTATATACTACAACGAGCGTGTCAGCACCTCCCTTATGTATTAGAACCTTTGTATGCATTAAGTGATGCATTTAATGCAGTCAACTCCCCTGAGGACGCGCAAAAAGTACTCGAATACGCAACAAGCATTGCCACAGACAACCCAGACACCCATTATTATTTAGCTCAGCATTATTTAAACTTTGGCGAGCTTGATAAAGCGCAGGCCACATTTGAGGAGTCATTAAAGCTTGGAATAGCACCGGTTACGGCTTATGTTTTATTTGAATTGGTACAATTAGGGCGCTTTAATAAAGCAAATAATTACATTGATCAGTTACACCATTTTTTAACGCAAACAAATAACCTACGCTTAAAAATGGTCTGCTACTATGCTTTAGCTAAAAGTTACGACAAGTTAGACGATACTGATCAAGCATTTAATTACTTTGTTATTGCCAATCAGCAACAACGTAAACTCAGTGAATTTAATACTGAGGATTTAATTGAGTTTTATGATCAACTTATTGAATATAACAATGAAAGTGTGCTCAATTTAGCAAACCTAAATAAGCAGTATCCTGTTACGCCCGTGTTTATTATTGGTATGCCACGAAGCGGTTCAACCCTACTTGAGCAAATGTTATCAGGGCACAGTCAATGGGCAACGCTTGGAGAAGACACCAGTATTAGTAGTAAGGTAGTTGCTTTTTTAGAACATAAAACAAGATTACGCTACCCTCAATGCTTAACTAAGCTAACAACGCCTTTAATTAACCAAGCCAGAGCTATATATTTAGATACCTTAAGTTCTTCTGGGAGCAATTGCGCATTTGTGATCAATAAACTGCCTAGCAATTACCAAAACTTAGGGTTAATTTATATTCTATTCCCAGACGCTAAGTTTATTAACCTGACTCGCAACTTTAACGCAACCGCATTTTCAGTGTTTACTAATTACTTTGCTGAAAACGAACCCTATTTTTGTGATTTGAATGAATTTACTTTGTACCATCAGCTTTATGAAAAACTGATGAGCCATTGGCAGCAATTTAACCGCTTAGCTATTTATAATTTAAGTTATGAGCAGTTAATTGAAAACCCTAAAGATCAATTAACCGCACTATTGAGTTTTACTGGCTGTGAATTTGAACAGACTTGTTTAGACTTTTACAAAAATAAAAGCGCCGTTACAACGCTCAGTAAACATGCGATTAGGCAGCCTGTAAATAACAAAAGCCTTGATAAATGGCAGCGTTATGAAGCCCCTTTACTTAGTTTGCTCTCGTTGCCTCAAACCAATTAAGCACATCTATAAATTGTTCTTGGCGTGCCTGTGGATGGGTAAGCATATTAATATGGTCGTAATCTACTTTGTGCCCAAAGCGGCGGCCATATATTTGCATTTTTTGCACCCCAGTACCTGACTCATCAATAAACTTTTGAATATCGATAGGCTGTGCCAATGCTTTATCTTTTACTGCCGCAATATGTAACGTTGGAGGAAGCGTGAGATTTGCTAATGTTTTAGCGTAATCAAAGCCATCATCACTGTCTATCCACGGATTTTTCTTAGCCCACTGCATACTTTGATAATGCGACTTTTGAGTTTCATCATCACTGCCCCACTTTAAGCGTTTTGCTGGTAAATAACCGTGTTTTTTCGCTAATATTGGCGCCATAAAATACCAAATCAAATTGGCCTGAAATAACTTTTTAGGGTGGTTATTAAATAGCGAACGCTTTGAACCAAAATAGGCACACGCTTTTACATCGTTTATCAGCTCAGGGAAGCGAGCAAACACGCTATTAAGCAACACCCCACCCCAAGAATGAGCAACTAAAAAGTCAGGTTTTTTACTCTCTAACTGTTCAATTTTTTCAATAAATGCCGGAATATCTTCAACAATCGCCTCAGTTTGTCCATACCGTGCTTGCTTACAAATAGCAGGTTTACTTTCACCACGCCCGCGTAAATCAGCTACGTAACAACAATATCCGTGTTCAGCTAAAAAAGGCGCTAACCCTTTATTGCTATGAGTGTAAAATATTTTGCCATTTTCTACCGCACCATGAATTAATAACACCACAGGCCCACTTGGCTTCTGATTGGCGATACGGCGTAAATGCAGTGTTTGATGGTCATCTAATTTAATAAAAACAGACTCTTGAGTAACTGCCAAAGCGAATTCCTTATAATTGCTAACAACTCATCCTACCAGTAATACCTGGTAAGCCAAAGGGAAAATTATGCACTTTTTCTGTCTGTATTTGTTACTATTGGCTTTTATTCCTGTTGTTAAAAAAGCCTCATGAAAGCAAAATCAACTCGTTCTAAATTACATCCGCGCAATCAACACAAAAATGGTTACGATTTTAATTTGCTTACCTCGCAAACCCCTTCGTTAACTGCTTTTTTAATTACGACTCCAGCAGGCAATCAAAGTATTGATTTTAGTAATAACTTAGCTGTAAAAACCTTGAATCAGGCGCTATTAAAAAGTCATTACAACATTAACTTTTGGGACATACCTGAGCACAACTTATGCCCACCTATTCCAGGAAGAGTTGACTATATTCATTACTTAGCTGACTTACTCAGCGAAGATAATCAGCAGGTTATCCCCACTGGCCGACAAATTAAAGTGCTTGATATAGGCACTGGCGCTAACTTAGTTTACCCGCTAACGGGCAATAGCGAATACCAATGGCACTTTACTGGCAGCGACATAGACTCTGCAGCAATAAAAATAGCCAAGCAGCTCGCTCAGTTCAATAATCTAAAAATAACGCTTAAACAACAAAAAAATCCCGAGCATATTTTTAAAGGGGTGGTTAATGCGAAAGATTTGTATCATTTAACGATGTGTAACCCGCCATTTCACGCCAGTGCAGAAGAAGCCAATAAAGGCAGTGAACGTAAATGGAAAAACTTAGGCAAAACGCCTTCGCAAGCACTTAATTTTGGCGGACAAAGTAATGAGCTATGGTGTGAAGGTGGTGAGTTAGCATTCATTTCTAACATGATCAAAGAAAGCAGGGATCACAGTGACCAAGTAATTTGGTTTACCTCGTTGGTTTCTAAAAAAGAAACTCTAGCAGCCTTAGAAGCACAGCTAAAACAACAGCCTATTAGTGAATTTAAAATTGTTGAAATGGCACAAGGGCAAAAAGTCAGTCGCTTTATTGCATGGAGCTATTTTGATAAAGCCACCCGAGAACAAATTTGTGAAGAATTAGTATAAAGCCACTTAAGGACACCCCATGATAGATTTTCGCTCAGATACAGTAACAAAGCCGTGCAGCAAAATGCGGGATATTATGTATCATGCCCCCGTCGGCGACGACGTTTATGGCGATGATGAAAGTGTAAACCAATTAGAAGCTTATGCTCGATTACGTTTTAATGTGCAAGATGCACTTTTTTGTAGCTCAGGCACACAAACAAATCTGCTTGCATTAATGGCCCATTGTGAACGCGGCGACGAGTATATATGTGGCCAAAATGCTCATAACTACAAGTTTGAAGGCGGTGGCGCTGCCGTTTTAGGCTCTATTCAGCCACAGCCTATTGAAAATGAAGCCGATGGTAGCTTGTGTTTTACTAAAATTGCTGCTGCAATAAAACCCGATGATAGCCACTTTGCGAAAACGCGATTACTGAGCCTTGAAAACACCATAGGTGGCAAAGTACTCGGTATTGATTATTTACTCAAAGCACGCGAATTTGTTAACCAACATAACTTAGCACTGCATTTAGATGGCGCTCGCGCTTTTAATGCCGCTGCCGAGCTTAACGTTGATATTAAAGAAATAACCCAACATTTTGACTCTGTATCTATTTGCTTATCAAAAGGATTAGGTGCACCTGTTGGTTCATTATTGCTTGGTTCAACAGCATTGATAGCCAAAGCAAGACGCTGGCGAAAAGTGCTTGGCGGCGGTATGCGCCAAGCGGGTATATTAGCTGCTGCGGGGCAATATGCTTTAGAAAATAACACTCAACGTTTAGTCGATGACCACGCTAATGCACGTTATTTAGCAAAGCAGTTAAATAACGTGGCAGGTTTTAACGTAAACATGAGTAATACCACAAACATGGTTTACGCTACGTTTGATAACAACATAAACATCACAAAACTAGCAGCCGATTTAAAAGCACAGGACATTGTGTTTAGCCCAAGTAAGCAGCTTAGGCTAGTAACCCATTTAGGTATTACCAAAGCGGATATAGATACCTTTATTAAAGCCTTAACGGCCCATATTTAACGCGGCTTTATAATGTTTGCGGCACACCGATTCATAACGATCGTTGCCGCCAATTTCTACTTGGTTGCCATCGGCAATAGCCTCGCCATTTTCATCGGTACGTAATACGTGATTTGCTTTACGCCCACAATGACACACCGTTTTAAGTTCTATTAACTTATCAGCCCAAGCAAGTAAATATTGCGAGCCGCTAAATAACTCACCTCTAAAGTCGTTTCTTAAGCCGTAACACAATACGGGAATACCTAACTCATCGACTACATCGGTTAACTGCATAACTTGATCTTTAGATAAAAACTGACATTCATCCACGAGTACACAATGGCGTTTTTTATCACTATTGAGCGATTTAATTAGCTCGTATACGTCTTTATCCGCATCATAAATATGTGCATCTGCTTGAAGGCCTATACGTGAGGATACTTTGCCCACTCCTGCTCTATCGTCAATGGCTGCGGTGAGGATCACCGGCTCCATACCGCGCTCTTTATAATTAAACGCTGATTGTAATAAAGTGGTTGATTTACCTGCATTCATTGCAGAGTAGTAAAAGTATAATTGCGCCATGGCCGTGCCTTCAAATAAAAAGTGCGCTTATGCTACCCTAAAGTGCAGAGAATACAAATTTGGAAACGCTATTTTATTTATTTTGCTTCGTGCTCTAGTAACCATTGCTTACGCTCTAGGCCACCAGCATAACCAGTTAGCTTTTTATTTGCACCAATGATGCGGTGACACGGCACAATAATGCTGACTGGGTTTTTGCCATTTGCAGCCCCCACCGCCCTCACTGCTTTAGGATTATTTAATTGTATGGCAATATCTTTATAGGTTGCCACTTTAGCAAACGGTACGCTTTGTAATGCCTGCCATACGCTTTGCTGAAATGGCGTGCCGCCAGTATCAAGCTCTAAATCAAACTCAGTACGCGTATGAGCAAAATACTCATTAAGCTGCGCCACACAAGATAAAACATGTGAATTAGTCACCTTATTTAAAGGCGTACTGACATAACTGGTCGGTGGATAAAACCCCACATAACTAATACCGTTTTCAGTTGCCTGAATAATAATATCGTCAATCGGACTGGGTAAACTGGTTTGCACTATCATAATTGCTGCCAAAGTTGAAAAGTTAAGTAAGATCGAAATGGTGCACAGTTCGCAGATTCAAACGAGCTTGCTGCCGCTTGGGCTTTTTTAACCCCTAAATCGCCATCAAGTAAAATATCGGGTTGGCTTTGACCGCGCAGTTTTGCGTAATTAACCGTCCAAGGGCCAATTCCTTTTAAAGTAAGCCATTGGTCTAAATCATCCTCCTTGGGGTGAATAGCACAAAATTCAGCGAGATTATGCAGTGCATTTTTACGTGCCTGCGGCATTTTAAAAAAAGCAAAATCACTACCTGACACTACTTCAGGTGTTGGAAAGTACATCTTTCCCTCTTGTTGCTCCGAAAGCTGTTGCACTAATTGAGTCACTAAATTATGCGCCGCAGTTACACTCACCTGCTGACCTAACACAGCGCGAATGCCCGCTTCAAAGCTTGACCAAATACCCGGTAACCTTAAGCCTTTAGTAAGTGGAAATGCATTATTAATGTGTTCGCTTAAATGCGCCTCAATTAAATAAGTATCTGCATCTAAATCAAGTACACGGCGAATGTTGTTAATAACTGGCTGTAAATATTGCGTATTATCTATATCAATTTGCACCCGAAAATGATGTTTATCTGAAATAAATTCAGCATTAAAGCGGCCTCTACACGATTTATAAGTAAAAGTACGCCCATAACTGGTTGGCGTTAACCACTCTATTGGCTCTATAAGTCGTTTTGCTAAAAACCCATGCAATGCTTGCCAGTTATACGGTGGACGAAAAGGCAAAATTAAGGTGAGCCCAAGATCAGTTGGGTGCCTGGTAGTTCTAAGCGCTGAGGGCGCGATATTAAGTTGTTTTAAAAAAGCATCATTGAATCGTCGTACACTTTTAAAGCCTGAGGCAAACGCTATCTCGGTAAGCGGTAAGCTGGTTTCTTGAATCAATTTTTTTGCAAAATGGCATTGATTGAATAATCGATATTGAGTAACTGAAAGACCAAAATGTTGAGAAAAAAGTCGTCTTAAATAGCGACTGCTTATTCCTAAACGCGCTGCAAGTACTTCACAATCACAC
This sequence comes from Pseudoalteromonas sp. BSi20439, assembly GCF_000241165.1. NCBI lineage: Bacteria > Pseudomonadati > Pseudomonadota > Gammaproteobacteria > Alteromonadales > Pseudoalteromonadaceae > Pseudoalteromonas > Pseudoalteromonas sp. BSi20439. The sequence continues at coordinate 387 of NZ_BADW01000024.1, read as the reverse complement.
TCGTTAAATTGATCAATTAACTGTTTAGCGCGTAAGGCAGTGGTTTTTGCTCCCTGCCAAGCAGCACTACCTGGTGCACTATCGGGCCTGCAACGAATACAAGGCCTAAACCCTGCTTGCGCAGCAGAGTGCGCAAACTGGTAGTAGGTTACATTTTTTTCATGCGCAGTGGGCGCGGGGCAAATTGGCCGACAATAAATACCTGTGGTTTTTACCGCTACATAAAAAAGCCCATCAAAACGCGCATCGCGGCTCTGACGCGCTTTTTGCCAATGCTGATTAACCATAAATTGCTCTTATAAGTTCTGTAGCGCTTAGCTTAACAAAAACTAGGTATATTACTGGCCATATTCGGCACTAGGGTCTGTTAACCTTTGCGGATTAAAA
>NZ_BADW01000025.1:0-670 GCF_000241165.1 Pseudoalteromonas sp. BSi20439 | reverse complement strand
TATACGTCACATCACCGCACCACACTGTATCTGGCTCAACAACATCAAATTGTCTATCAAGCAGGTTTGGAATTTCAAGGTGTTCATTACCACCACGTTTATATGAATGTTGAGGTACTTGGCAGCTTTCAAGCTTTAATTTAACCATTAGCTTAGCAGCACGATAACGACTCAATTCAAAATCATTGTTCGTTGCTATTGCCGCGATTGTCCGCGCCCCAGCTGAGCCGCCGCTCATTGCATGTATGGCTTTAACTTCAGCTTCTAGCCTTACTTGCTCTGGTGTAGGCGTTGTATCCCGTATAGCCCAATATTTATAGCTGCTACGATGCACATTGAATACGTTACACAGCACGCTAATTGGGTAACGCTCTCGTTGATTTAGTTTCTCAATTAACGAGAATTGTTCAGGGAGTCGGACATCAAGAGAGCGGTAGCCTTTTTTAATATATCCTTTTCTAATTCAATGCGTTGGATTTGCTTTTTAAGTTCGCGGATTTCAATTTGTTCGGGCGTCATTGGCGAAGCAGATGGTGTCTGGCCACTCCGCTCTTGCTTTAATTGAGTAACCCACTTACTTACAGTTGATTTACCAACACCCATAGCCTTGGCTGCATCCTCTTGCGTATAACCTTGGTCAACTACAAGCTGAGCTGTTTCTAATTTGATT
>NZ_BADW01000026.1:0-18063 GCF_000241165.1 Pseudoalteromonas sp. BSi20439 | reverse complement strand
TAATGAGCAATAAACGCTGAGGTTAACTTTCCTCTGCCCTTGCGCTTTTAAAGAGCTCTATTACTTTGCGGGCTAACAAACTAACCACAAAAAGAACTCCCAAAGCAAAACACAGTATGCTCAAGGGCATAAACAAGCTTTCATGTAGAACACCATTATGATCAACATATTGATACACACTGTTTTCTATCAGCATAAAACCCGTGCCAAGCAATAAAAAGCAAACACTTAATGTGGCTGTTTTGTTTGTAAAAAAGCGCATAATCTATCCATAAATATTTTATTAAATTGTCAGAATAGCAGTTTGAATGAGCGAATATTAATCTACAGTATCGGTTAGGAGAGCAAGAAACTTTTCTAAGTCTTTGGAAGTTACATTTGGTGCTTGGCTAGCGACCATCGCATCAAAATAATTTTGACCTAGCTCCTTAAAGTCTGTTTTCGATTCTTTTGCTGACACTGGTAATGATGCCATCGCAAAAAATGCTAATATTAATAGTTTTTCATTAAATACTCCTTTATCTGAAATTCACATAAAGCCCCGCGCATGAGCGCGAACTTATGAGAGTCGCAGGGGCCGCAGGCCCAGTATGACGCGGATTGTTATAACTCAACGAACTCGATCTTGAACTCTGTTGGTGAAATACTTGCCTGCTTGACCACCACGTTTTCATATTTCGAACTAAGAACGTTGAGCAGCTGATCTTTTTTTCCATACGCGCCCCTAAGATGACTTCTTTGACCGCACTTTTTGGAAAGTTAAAAAGGTGTATAGGGTACATATCCACCTTAATCACTCTGTTTGAGTCGCTTTATACAGCACACATACGCCACTCTTGCTCATAAAACCAATCTTCAGATTTAACTAAGAGGAGTTCAACTCCAGTAAGCTCCATTACTCGTTTTGTCGGTCTATCTTTCGCATATTCTACTTTTCGAAGATGATAAAGCTCATCTCTATCGCTTCGTTTTTGATTGAAGAACGGATTGTTATCGTCAAATCCTATGCAAAATCCTGTATGTGAACGGACATAGTGCGCCCACATAAGTAAATTGCTGTTTTTTTCCGTTAGCGAAAGAACTCCGATTATTTCGTTTGATTTTTCATCAAAAGTTTGGGCAACTACGCCACCCATGGCTGAAAACGGTTTGTTTATTTCCGGCCAATATTGACCGTAGTTTTGTCTTGTTAAAGCTTCTAACTGAGCTGGCGAAATTAATTTGCTTAACTCAGGGGATATTTCTAACTCAGTTTTAATTAAACTCTTGATTTTGCTTTCGAACACTTCGTCCATTTCTTCTTTTGAAGCCAAAGTTGAAATGACAGGTTTAAACTCAAAAGGATCATTAAAGTCAGCTGGCTGTGTAAAGCGAATAAGATTCTAATCTAAAACATCAATTCTATCTGGAGCTAGGTATTTAAATAGCACAGCGCCCTCCTTGAGTTTTAACAATTTTATAGTGCGCTCTCGTCGCGTATATTTCTGCGAACGTCACGCTAATCTATTTATTAATTACTTTTTAACAAATAACCTAACCATTGCCAGCTGTAATTTTTTTCTTGGTACTAAATATAAGACTAAAGAAGGAAATGCGCTCGTCTCGCATTTTCATGATAAGCGCCATGACGCCAGAAGAAATTAAGCGACTTATGACTCATTAAAAGCGCTGTAACATGGGGGTAATGCAATAAGAGCACTTTTACCAAAAGGGGCTTACGTATGTTAACCCCTTTTATGTGTATTTTATTTATAGTGTGTTATTCAGTAACAACAAACCATAGCCAGCGAGTTGCTCGCCATTGAGATCGTGTTGCCAGTTAGGCGTTAACCCACCGCGTTTAATACTGCTAATGCTTTGTGCGTTAGCGGTTAAGTTAAGCACAAACATACTTTTACTGCCGTTTAACTCGCGGGTTATTTCAACTAGGCCGTTGTTGTGTTGCGTTAATTCATAACTGCCTTTAATACCAAGCTCTGGGCGCTGTTTTTTTAGTGCGATTAAGTGCTGATATAAACGCCACAGTGAATCAGATTGTGCTTGTTGAGTTTTTACATTGCGATCAGCAGTATTAATTTGCTGTGCTAAATATTCAGGCCACCACTGGGTGTAGTTATCACCAAACAGTTCAGCCTGCTCAACCCAACTTGTTTGAGCTTGAGTAAAGCCAGCTTCATTGCTGTTATCCCACTGCATTGGCGCGCGTTTATACACATCATGACCTGTGCCACCTTGTGTTAGGCCAATCTCTTCACCGTAATAAATATACGGCGTGCCAGGAGAGCTAAATAACATGGCGGCGGCAAGTTTTGCTTTATCGTCGTGCTCTGCAAGTTGATAAGCCACACGTTCTTGGTCGTGATTAGTTAAAAACGGTGCAAAAAAATCAAGTGGTGCAGTTGAATCAATACGCTGCTGTAAATTTTGTTTGAGCACATTTGCATCAACTTTACTGACTTGTTGATTAGATTGCATGGTGCCAAATTGCGCTTCACCACTGGCATCGGGTTTTAATAGGCCCAGTATTTTATAGCCCACTTCAAAATCAAAGCCTTGATCAAGCCCTTTACCTTCGCCAAAGTATTTTGCTGCAACGGGAATGTCAGCCCAAGCTTCACCCACCAAATATGCCTCAGGGTTTACACTTTTTACATACTGATTAAAGTGCTGCCAATATGCAATGGTTTCGTCGGTATCGGCTTGCGCATCTGCGCCACCTTCCATTGCAAAACGTACTGCGTCTAATCTAAACCCTGCAACGCCTTTATCAAGCCAAAACTTAGCCATTTTTTCCATTTCGGAAACAACATCAGGGTGGCGTAAGTTCAAGTCAGGTTGGCTTGCTCCAAACGCACCATAGTAATACTGCTGACGTGTTTCATTCCAATGCCATACTGCGTCGGGTTGGTCGTTATTACTCCATGCGTGGCCCCAGCCACTTCCGGCTTTTGGTATATCGTCGCGCCAAATAAAGTAATCTGCATAAGGGGCTTGTTGTTTTGCTGAACGCTGAAACCATTCATGATTACTTGATATATGGTTTATAACTAAATCAAGTATGACTTTCATGCCTTTGTCGTCAGCGGCTTTTATAAAGGCTTCAAACTCTGCCATGCTGCCGTAGTCGTTTTCTACTTGGTAAAATTCAGTAAAATCATAGCCATGATACGACGGTGCTTCAAACATCGGGGTTAACCACAATGCATTTACACCGAGGTCTTGTAGATACGGGAGCTTTTGGGTCATACCGTTAAAATCGCCATGGCCATCAGCATCGCTGTCGTAAAAGCTGCGTGGCCAAATTTGATAAAATACCGCATTTTGCCACCAAGGCGTTGCGTGTTGCTCAGTATTTAATTGCGATGTTTCGGTGTCATTCGTGTTGTTATTTAATGATGGTGCGCTTTGGCAGCCTGTTAGCATGATTGCTAATGCTAATGCGCTCAAGGTAAATGTTTTCATTTCAGCCTCGTTATTATTGTAATAAATAACATAGCCGTATTTTACTATGGCTATGTTAATTAACCTGAACTGCGGATAGTTTGTGGTTATTTTAGTGCTTTAGTTATCACCGGATAATGATCCCATACTTGTTTGTCGCTTAGTGAGCGCACTAGCTTAACGTATTCAGCATGCGTCCACGCCAGTGGTGTGGCCGAGTTTGTACCCTCGCCTAACGTGTATCCTGCTTTATTTACGCCCACGCCATCCCATACTTGTTCTGGTAGCATCATGCCTTCGTTAGCAAATTGCTCTAGCCCTTTTACATAGCTATTTTTAATAGCCTGCTGTTTAGTTGCATCTAAGGTATTATTGGCATTCGCGGCGGCAATTTCGTAATGACCACGTTCACCGGTAAAAAATGGCCAAACTCGCCCACGTTGACCTGGACTATTTTTTCCACCTTGCGCATAGTTAGCGCCCGTTACTTCGTCTTCACCGTATCCGTCGTTACCATAGCGGCGGTAGCCTGCAAATGTGCCGCTGCCATCAGTAAACTCAAAGCTGTATTTAACTTGTAGGTTATCGATGAGCGTTTCATCGTCGTACTCTGGGAGTGTTTTTACTATGCTAGGCGATAGTGCATCACGAACGCCATAGCGAACGAGCTCTAAAAATCCACCATCGAGAATTTGCTTTTTATTAAAGCCTTCACGCCCATTATTAGCGTTAATTTTAGTATTTGAATTGGCGTCTTTGTCTTGGCCAATGCGAATAAAATACTCGCCGTCTGAAGCGTTTGATTCTAAATTACCTTCGGTGGTAAACATCATGCTTTCTATATCGGCGTTGTAACTTTTTGCTGTTGCAAGGTAGCGTTTAGCATTTACCTCATCACCTGCCATTTTTGCAATATCAGCGGCGGTAATTAAACCGGCAATAACAGCAGCGGTGGTTGATGGCGAATACCCTTCTTGCTCTTCCCAGCGCTCTTGTTGTGTGGCCGGTGGTGTTATTTGTGTGTCGTTCCATAAAATTTTAGCAAGGCCGCCGTCCACTAAAAAATCAGCCGCGGGCTTTAACATACGCCCATACCAATCTGTGAGCTCGCCATCAGTTAATACACCTGCTTGGTGAAGCTTCCACGCTAGCATAATCGGCATCGCGGTTTGATCAAGCTGCACGCCTACCCACTCAAGCTCGCCATCAACATGCGTTTTTTGTAAAAACCAGCCTGTATCGCCATTATTACCCGGCGTTTTACTGTTCACTTGTACTTTTTCAAGGTATTCGAATGCGGTTTTTGCAGTGTGGGTATCGCCCATGGCCATAAATGCCATCGCCACTTGGTAAAAGTCACGTACCCATACGGCTTTATAACCGGTAGAGCCTGTTTTAGCCGACACCGTTTCGCCCCATGGGTTTGAAAGCGACGCGATTAACGCACCGGCATGAGTTTTGTCTTCTTGCGCTTTTAGCACCATGGCACTGGTGTATAACAACTTGCCATTGTCGGTAGTATCATCAACAAGGCTTGCAAGAGGTGCCAAACTGCTAAGGTAATCTTGCCAACCAATGGCATCGCCTTTACCATTGTAGTTATCAAGTACCGTTTGATAACCACGGGCTAAACTTGCTTGGCCTTGTTTAAAGCTGGCTTGCTCGCTTTTGCCAAAGCTAAGGGTTAAATCAAACTGACTATTTTTGCCAATTTCACCCAGCTCTGCCAATAAACTAACATTACCTGATTGATCACCGGTATTTTTATAAACACTGCTAAGCTGCTGGGTTGTTTTAAGGTCGCTTAAACCATCACTCACACCTGTAAAACCAACACTAGTTTGTTTAAAAGGTTGTGCGCTTTGTAACGATAAATAATTATCATCTTGCCAGGCAACAAGGCCTTGCTCTGTTACTTTTGCAAAATCATCTAGGCCATTATTGTCAATGTATGGGTTAACATTAACAAAGGCTTTTACGCCTTCAAGCTCGGTATTAAAAATACTGCGTACAAATAACGTTTGCCCATCTGGATCGGTGAATATGTGTTTTTCGAGGCTAAAGCGCCCTTGCTTATCTTTGCTTGTTACTTTGTAAGCAAGCGATAATGGCCGCCCTGCTTGGTCTTTGTATAAGTAATCAATGCTTACGTCTAAATCATCCGCTTCTGTGACTGTAAAGTCTTTACCCACCACTATAAATTGCATGTCTTTAATTTGTGCTTGGTGAATTAAACCAAACATGGTTTCGGTGATCATGCCTTTGGCAATCGAAAACCATACTTTTGATACAGGGCCTGTTGCGGCATTGTCGCTATAAGCCCCCTGTTGGTATTGCTCAAATGACGTACCAATTCCTGTTTTACCTGAGTATGCCCAAAATGGCTCTGCACCTGGTGCCCCCGGTGCGCTTAGTTGCTTGGTAACTTGCGTATTATTAATCGCTTGCTCTGAGCTACATGCCGTTAGCCCAAGCATAAATAAAGTTGCGGTAATGATGTTGTATTTTTTCATGTTTAACCCTTAATTCTTTTTTATTAGTCATTAACTGTGCAAAGCAAGTCGCTATTGCGTATGTTTAACGCGCAATACCGCAACTGCTGCAAGTATCCACGACACTGCGCCCAGTACTAATGCGTAAATAGGTTGGTTTTCAAAAAAGTGACGTAAAATGAGGCCCAGTACACTGGCTGCGAGTAATTGTGGGATCACGATAAAAAAGTTAAATATTCCCATATACACGCCCATTTTTTTACTCGGTACTGATGAGCTCAACATGGCATAAGGCAGCGATAAAATTGACGCCCACGCAAAACCAATACCTATCATTGGCCAAATAAGTAATTGCGGATCGGGTATCACAATAAAACTCGCTAGGCCTAAGGCACCTAATACTAGGTTGATGGCATGTGCTAACTTTAAGCCTAAACGCTTTACGATGATCGGAATACATAACGCAGCCAATGCTGCAAAGCCGTTATAGGCTGCAAATAAAATACCCACCCAATCAGCGCCATCATTATAAGCAAGGGAGCTGGTATCACTGCTGCCATAATGAAAGCTGGTTACTGCTGAAGTGGTATAAATCCACATTGCAAATAAGGTAAACCAACTAAAGAACTGCACCCAAGCAAGCTGTTTCATGGCCTCTGGCATGATAAATACATCATTTAATACTTGGTAAAAGCCATTTTGTGTTTTGTTTTGTCGTTGTAATTGCCCAGCAATAAATTGGATTATACCAAAACAGGTGAGGCCAGCGGCCAGTAAATAAAGTTCTTTCTCAAGTGAAAGACTTAGCACCAACACTAAAATAGCTAAGCCCAGTAACGTAAAGACTATGGCACCTTTATTGAAATTAACAGGTTTGTTGGCAGTGCTTGTTGTTGCTTGTTCAACATGATCATTAAACGCTTCAAGCTGCTCTGGTGAGTATTCTTTTGTGGTAAACACGGTCCAAAATACCGCAACAATTAACACTACAGCACCAAAGTAAAATGAGAACTTCACTGAATCAGGAATTTGCCCAACTGGCGCAGTGTTAGAAATATCAAACCAGTTTGTCATCATCCAAGGTAACGCCGAGGCCACCACTGAGCTAACACCTATAAAAAAGCTTTGCATGGCGTAACCTGTGGCGCGTTGCTTCGTTGGCAGGTTGTCACTCACTAATGCTCTAAATGGTTCCATTGTGACATTGATAGAAGCATCCATAATCCACAACATGCCCGCTGCAATCCATAAAGTAGGTGAATTAGGCATAATAAACAGCGCGAGCGTGGTTAAAATTGCGCCATAAAAAAAGAACGGGCGACGACGGCCTAGTTTGCACCATGTTTTGTCGCTCCAGTAACCAATAATAGGTTGTACAATTAAACCTGTTAGTGGTGCTGCAATCCATAAAATTGGAATGTCATCAATATTTGCACCTAAGGTTTGAAAAATACGGCTGACATTACCGTTTTGTAATGCAAAACCAAATTGAATGCCTAAAAAGCCAAAGCACATGTTCCATATTTGCCAAAAGCTTAGGTTAGGTTTGTTATTATTCATTATGTGCTCCAGTGGTCAATACTGCACTGCTAAGCGCATTTAACGTTAAACTGATTTTTACTTGCTCAGGTGTGATTGTTAACACGGCAGTTTGATTGGCTTCGAGCAGATCAAGTAATTGCTGCTCTGCCTGTTTGTAGTTTGCTAATGTGTTAAGTGGAATATCAATACTTACCGTATTTTTTTGCTCGGCAAAGTTGCTCACCACCCAAATGTGTTGTTGACCAATACTGCGGCTAAACGCGGCAACTTGGTCGCTACCTGTCACCGTTAACGGGTGCATGTCACCGGCAACAACCGCAGGATGTTTACTCAACGCCATAACCGCTTTGTAATATTCACGTAACTGACTTTGCTCGGCAGTTAATGCGCCGCCATCAAACTTGCCGTTGTTCATCCACGCTTGATGCGCTGGCACGCCAATATAATCAAAAATACTGGTGCGAGTTGGTTTGCCAAAACCAGCCTCTTCAGAGCCATCTTCACCTACATCTTGGCCAAAATATAACAGTGTTGGCGAGCGGCTAATAAGGTTTGATACTACCAATGCGGGTTTGCCCTTTTCACTGCTACCTGCAAAATCGGGGCTGGCAATGCGTTGTTCGTCATGGTTTTCTAGAAAATGCAGCATGTGCTGTTCAATATCTGCCACTTGTTGCTGTGCTGCAAAAATGCTGCTCGCGGCTTGAGTACCTTGCATTACGGCCTTTAGGGTGTCGTAAAAGCCCACTTTATCGTACAAGTAGTCCATTTTGCCTTGCTGGATATACGGGCGATATAAAGCTGGGTTGTATACTTCGGCTAGTAAAAATGCCTCTGGGTTGTGCATCTTGATAGATGAATTTAAAAAGCTCCAAAACTCCACGGGCACCATTTCAGCCATATCATAACGAAAACCATCTACGCCTTTATCGAGCCAATACAAGGCGATATCACGAAATTTATACCAGCTGTTTGGCAATTCTTTATCTTGCCAAAATTCAAAGTGCGCGCGTAAATCTTGATTGGCATAATCGCTTGGTAACGTTGGAAAGTCGTAGCTACCATCGGGTTTTACGCCGTAGTTAACTTTAACCGTTTCGTACCAATCGTTAATATCAGGCTTAGCAGCTCGGGCACCGTTACCAGTCCATTTTGCAGGTGTTTCATCAAATAAGTTATCGGCAAGTGGGTGGGTATTACCGCCCAGTACTTGGTAATTTTCACTGGTTGGTACTTGAAATGACTGCCCAGTAACGTAGTAAAAGTTATTATCGCGGGCATACTCTACGCTGGTATCGTCTTGCTCACCAAAATCTTTCACACCAGCAGGTTTAGCAGTAGATTGATAATGACGCGCCACATGATTTGGCACAATATCAATCACCACTTTCATACCGTGTTGGTGGGTGCGCTCAATCAATGCCGCAAATTCTTCAAGGCGGCGCTCTGGATTGATGGCTAAATCTGGGTTTACATCGTAATAATCTTTAATAGCATAAGGAGAGCCTGCGCGCCCTTTCACTACATCTGGATCATCTTGGCTAATTCCATATTGGCTGTAATCGCCTACCAGCGCGTGGTGAAGCACGCCGGTATACCAAATATGGGTGGTACCAAGTTCTTTAATGCCACTTAAAGCAGCATCATTAAAGTCACTAAATGTGCCTACGCCATTTTGCTCTTTGGTTCCCCATGGCACGTTGGCTGTTTGGGTATTACCAAATAAACGGGTGAATACTTGGTAAACCACCGGCTTTGAATGTTCGTTAACTTGTTCAGCTACTTTTTTGTCGGCACTGGGGGTTGTGGGCTCACCTGAGCAGCTCGATAACAATAAGCTACTAGCTAATACCCATGAGCCATATTTAAATGTACTAATTGTGGTTTTGTTTGTTGTCATAATGTTCTTACTTAGATCTGACGTTTTAATGGATTGTCATTTAAACGTCATTTTTATTATAAATTTAATACTAAAGTGAACAGCCACTGACTGACAGTGGCTGCATACGTATTCACACAGGCTTTATTCAATTATTAATACCGTGGCACTCATTGGCGCCAATGTCATTGCATCCGTTAAGCTAATTGTTTGGTTAGTAAACAGATTTGTGGCCTGTTTATGTTGTCCAATTACTTCTTGCATATACGCTAATGACCAGTTTTTTACTGCGTTATTTTTGTTTAAAAATACCAGCACTGTTTGCTGTTCACTTATTCTAGCGTAGCTATAAACGCCGCTTTGCGGGCTAAAGTGAGTCAGCTTTCCATGAGCAATGGCTGGGCTTTGCTTTCTAAAATTAAGTAAAGTGGTGATGGTTTTGAGCATCTCAACTTGCTCATCTGATAACCCTTGTCCTGTAAAAGCATTACTAGTCTGACCTTTAAAACCACCGGGGAAATCAATACGGATATCACCGTGATCATTACTGCCCGTGTTATCAAGCAATACTTCGGTGCCATAATACATTTGTGCTATACCACGGGTGGTTAGCAACATCGCCATCGCCATTTTAGTTTTATCAAGATCTTGTTCTAATTCTGTAAACACGCGGCTCATGTCGTGATTATCGGCAAACACCAATAAGTTATCAGGATTTGGGTATAAAAAGTCATTGGCGATTGATTGATACACTTTTACCCAGCCAGTATTCCAGCTTTCATCTTCATTAAGTGCTTGAATAAGTGCTTCTTGTAATGAAAAGTCCATCACACTTGGTAGACTTGAGGTGTAACCATCGTTATTAACTTTGCCCGCTTGCCAGTATGAGGCAATCGCAGGATTGCTGGTCCACTCTTCGCCAACAATATTAAAGTCAGGGTATTCAGTCATTATCGCTTTAGTCCAGTCAGCTAAAAATGCTTTGTCTGAATATGAATAGGTATCAACGCGAATACCGCTTAAGTCGGCGTATTCAATCCACCAAATAGCATTTTGAATTAAGTATGTTGCTAATAATGGTTGGCGCTGGTTCAAATCAGGCATAGTCGCTACAAACCAGCCATCACTAAACTGGCGTTTATCGAACTCGCTGGCATGGGGATCTTGTATAGTTTGTCTTGCATGGCTGGTTGCATGGTTACCGTTTGCAAACTCGCCATTAAAATTGATCCAATCTGCTGTGGGTTTATCTGTCATCCATTCATGCTCAGAGCCAAAGTGATTCAGCACTAGGTCCATCACTAAACCTATACCGTGTTGTTTTGCTGTAGCAGATAGCTCACGGTACAGTTCATTTGAGCCCATGCGCGGGTCGATAGTGTAAAAATCGGTGATCGCATAACCGTGGTAAGAATAGCTAGGCATATCATTTTCAAGCGCTGGCGTTAACCAAAGCTGGGTAACGCCTAGTTTTTGTAAATACGGCAGTGCGTTGATCACACCTTGAATGTCCCCACCGTGACGCCCGCCTCGCTCAATTGGCTTTGCAGCCTCAAGCATTCCTTTTACGGTGTCGTTGCTGCTATCACCATTAGCGAAGCGATCCGGGTTAATTAAGTAAATGGTATCACTGCTATCAAAACCACTGCGTTTACTGCTGTTTGCTTTGCGTGCATGCAATTGATACTCAAAACGCTCCCCTGATTTGCTGCTAAATACTAACACACCAGGCTTTGCGCTCGGGTTTATTGCAAGATTTAAAAAAGCGTAATTGGGGTTATCCGTATGCGTAATGCTTGTTAACTCAACGCCAGCAGGTGATTCAAGTTGCCATTGCTGCTTAGCAACATTTGGCTCATGCAGCATAATTTGTAATTGCTTGCTTTGCATACCAACCCACCAGTTTTGTGGTGATGCAGTTATTGCATTGACGTTTAAACACATACCTAAAAGCGTGCTTAGTAAAAAAGTGTGCATGAGTGATTTCATATTAATTATTTTTCATCCTCGCTAAAAATTCACTGTGTGTGGGTAATTGCTTTACAGTGCCGTTGATAAGCGTTTTTAAATTCGTAAATAACTCGGCGAGTTGTTCATCACTCAGTGCATCTGCGAGTGGATGATAATCATGTGCCTCAAGCCCTTGGCCTATCATTACTTGCTGCCAAGCAACTTCTGCAAAAAGCTCATCATCTTCTCTAATTAATTTACCTGTTTGCTTAAATAAATCGATTTTGTTTTGCAGCGATATAGGAATATCCATTTGTTTACACTGACGCCAAAATCCGCTGTCATCACGCTCGGTCAGTTTATAATGCAGAATAATAAAATCTCTTATTCGCTCAACTTCGGTTTTGCTTTGCTTATTAAAGGTATCGATTAAAACAGGTTTGATCCCTTGGTGGGGAAATAATTTAATTAAGCGAATTGCCGCCGTTTGAATTAAATGAATACTAGTCGATTCTAACGGTTCTAAAAAACCACTGGATAGACCAATGGCCACTACATTTTTGTGCCATTGCTTACGACGGCGCCCAGTTTTAAAACGAATCACTCTAGGCTCTGTAATTGGTTCACCGGGAATATTATCAAGGAGTTGTTGTTTAGCTTGCTCATCAGTAATATGACGACTTGAATATACTAAACCATTACCAACACGGTGTTGCAACGGTATTTGCCACTGCCAACCAGCGTCGTGAGCAATTGAACGCGTATAAGGCGCTGGCTCTGCAGTGGTTTTAGTTTGTACGGCAATAGCACTGTCGCAAGGTAACCAATGTGACCAATCATCAAACCCAGTATTTAAGGTTTTTTCAATGAGCAGTGCGCTTAGCCCTGTGCAATCTATAAATAAATCGCCTGAAATTATTTGCCCATCTAACAGCTCAAGTGCCTTTACAAAACCGCTCTCTGGGCATTGCTTAACATCCGCAATTTGACCCTCAATACGTTTAACACCGCGTGATATAGTCAGCCCTTTTAAAAATTCCCCGTACAAGGTAGCGTCAAAATGATAAGCATAATTTAAACCACTAAGTTGGGTATTAGGAATATGTTTTAAATGGGCAAATTTATGCTGTTTGGCCGCTTGGTAGTTAAGTGAAAAATCCCAAAAATCAGCATTAGTGCCCTGTTGCTTGGCCCTCAACCAATAATGATAAAACTCACAAAACGGGAGATCTTTGCCTATCTCACCAAAAGCATGCATGTAGCTGTGTTGTGGTGCTCGCCAGTTTTCAAACTCGATCCCCAATTTAATGGTCGCTTGGGTCGCTTTAATAAACTCGCTCTCAGGTATACCTAATGCCGCATTAAGGTGAAGAATCGGCGGAATGCTCGCTTCACCCACTCCAACAGTACCAATTTGGTCAGATTCAATCAGGGTAATATTAACGACTTTGCCGAGCACTTTATTAAGTAGCGCTGCGGTTATCCACCCTGCAGTGCCGCCACCGGCTATTACCACGTCTTTTATTTGTTTACTCTGCATAGCCCCTGCTCCACTTGCTTTTAGTTAAGTGTAGTCGATATAAAAAAGCCCTTGTAAAACAAATCACAAGGGCCTTTCAACGCTAAAGAATGTTATAGCTTGTAACTAAAGCCAAGTAAGAACGTACGGCCATAATCTTGGTAATCACGTACTTGTAAATCACTATCGCCTTGTAATGATACAAACGGTTCTTCAGTGATATTTTGTACTTGGAATGTTACGCTTAAGCCATCTAAGCTTTCCACACCACCTTCACCAAAGTCATAACCAACTTGCGCATCCCAGATGGTTTCGCCTTTAATATCAACCTGAGTTGTTGCAAAACCTAAGCCGTATACATCACCTTTAAAGTCACTGCGTTTACGCATGCTGGTACGTGCTTGGAAACCACTACGCTCAAAGTAAACCGTTAAGCTATCAATTTGGTCTGATAAGCCTGGTAACTCGTAATCGTTACCGTTTTGATCTTTAAGATCTTGCTCGACACCTGTATGGCTTGCGATTAAACCAAAGCCATCAAGTGATGAATGAAAGACATTAAATGGCAAGGCAAGTGATAATTCGTAACCCCATAAGTCACCTTCACCACCGTTTACTTTACCTGAGCCAGACCCTGTAGAATTAGCAGGAATTTGACCAGTTGATGGATCCGCGACGCCAGACATATCTACTTCATAACTGCCATCAAAAATCCACTGGGTAATATCTTTATAGAAGAATGCTGCTGCAAAATAACCTTCCGCATCAAAGTAGTTTTCGTAGCTTAGATCTAGCCCTGTAGCTTCTTTTGGCTCTAAGTTTGGATTACCACCAGAGACACTCCAGTAGTTACCATTTTCATCAGGCTGCTGGTTGTAAGATGCATTTACCGATGCGTTCATTTCATCAAGGCGCGCACGTGAAATAGTTTTTGCCGCGCCAAAGCGAATTGTTTGCTCTTCATCAATCGCAAACGATAAGTTAATGCTTGGTAAAAAGTGGTTATAGTCATGACTTACATCAGTAGGCGTTACCACTACTAACCCATCTGCTGTGGTGTTAGCAGCTGAACCTTGTGATGATTGGTCTGTTTGTACGTAACGCGCACCAATATTACCTGTAACTGGAATTGAGCCAAGCTCGGCATTAATATCAAGTTGCGCAAAAACAGCGGTTACTTCTTCTTGCACTGTCCATGATTGCGTTTTATGTTTTTGGTCCGTTAAGCTTTCTTGCAGTAAGTCATAATAACCATCGTTCACTAAACCATTGGTATCGAAAGCAACCATATCACCCATACCAATAAAATCTAGGCTAGCAGTGCCTAAACGATATTGCTCAGGGATAGACAACATGCCCGGATTTGCAAGCGAGAAGTCTTTTAAGGTCATGTAGTAACCTTCTGATAATTTAGACTTTTCACGGTCACGGTATGAAATACCAAAACTAACTTTACTGAAATACTCACTTTCAAGTACTTTGCTTGCAGCAAACTTTAGTGTGGTTAGTTCATCATTAATTTCAGGAGCATTAATAAAACCATCTTGGGCAGTATTTTCGTAAGGTGTGCCTGTTAAACCATATTTATCGTTCAGTGCTTTACTCGCCCCCCATGACAATGGCCCACCTAATTGAATTAAGCCGTAATCACTGTAATCGAGTTCATGTGAGAACTGCGCACCAGTGTTACCACCGTCAAACGCATAACCTATGTTGTCAGCAACACCATTATTATCTCCACGGCCAGTACCTGAATAGCTTTCGATACTCCAAATTTGGCGCTCTACTTCAGAGCGGCTCGCATCAAACTCAACTGACCAGTCATCACTGATATCATATTTAGTATTAAAACCAAACTGAGTTAACTCCGCATTACGCTCTTCGTAGTCATTACGTACAACAACACGTTGACCTTGTGTTACCGCGCTGGTGATAAAACCACTTTCAGCATCTACGACCGCTGAGCTTGGATCGATTGTTCCTTGGCCCCAAGCAAATGGTACTTCAATACCGCGAAGGATTTTTTCATCTGAGAAATCAACATACAGTGCATCAAACGTCATGTTTAAGCGATCTGTTGGTGCGGCTTCGATAACAAGCATTGCAGAATCACGCTCAAGTGTTGATGAACGCACAAATGGTTTTGCGCCACCTAAAATAGAATAAGTTTGTCCATCATCACCCGTAAATTCAGGATAACCCCATGAGTTCCAGCGTTTTTCTTGGTTTGGTGAGCTCATGGTATTGTATGCGAATGCGACACCGATTGTGTCATCGGCAAATTGGTCAATATACGACACCGTACCGCGGAAACCTTGATCATCACCGTCTGGGTTTAACTTATCGAAACCAGTTTGCTCTAATTGACCATTAAACATGATCACGCGCTCACCTTTACTTAAAGGTTTTACGGTTTGCATGTCGATAACACCTGCAATACCTTCTGCGTCTAAGCTTGCGTTTGGTGTTTTATATACGGTTACACCGCTCATTATTTCAGATGGGTAAAGGTCAAACTCAACACCACGATTGTCCCCAATCGATACCTGCTCACGACCATTAAAGGTTGTTGCACTTTCGTTTTCACTAAAACCACGAACGCTTACACGACTGGCACGGCCATCTAGGCGCTGCGCGGTCAAACCTGGTAAACGTGCGATTGATTCGGCAATTGACGAATCTGGTAATTTACCAATATCTTCTGCAGAGATAGACTCTACTACTTCAGATGAAAAACGTTTTGTATTGATTGACTCAACGACGCTGCCACGAAAACCTTTAACTTCAATGACTTCAACGTCATTCTTTGCGGTGGGCTGCTCTTCTTGTGCGTGTGAAGCGAAACTGCTAATACCTGCGGTTGCAAGTGCAATTGTTAATATACTTGGTTTGAACATAGACATGATGTGTTTCCCGTTACCCAATTTTATATTTACTAACTTTTAGCGAGTTGCTTGTGATAGAAGCAAAACCATTTGTTAGCTATTTTGTTGTCAGGACGAATATTAACGCCCGCCTTATTTTATTAACAACTTTATGCATACGTATTCAAAGTAACGCAACACGCATTAAGTTAACATTAAATTTACACCTCAATTCATAAGTGACTGTTTTATTATGAGTTATTTTAGTGCAATTAACATTTATAGCTTTAATGATAGTCATTATTTATTTTTTGATGAAATAAGCTCGTCATTAAACATAAATAAAGTGACACAACGCTATTTTATTTTCTAATTTATTATTATGGAGAACATTTATTTAAGTACAATTGGTAAGACCAATATTAATAATCACCAATTTAGTGCACCCCCCTTATTTTTAAGCACCTAAATAAAGCAAACAATAAATTAACAATTTAACAAACCAAATTGGTAAAGAGATATTCAATAAACCGGCGTTAAAATCGATGAAATAAGCGATTGATTTAACCTCTTTTAATGGCCTTAAAATGGTGCATACGTATGCAGACTTTTTACAGTATGACGGGCTTCAAGTATGCTTTTTCAAATAAACGAGGATTAACACCTCTAAAAAAGAACAACACAAAGACAATGTGAAAACGGAGAAAGGCATGGCCCAAAAGCAATGGTATAAAGGTGCGGTTATTTATCAGGTTTATCCGCGTAGCTTTCAAGATAGCAACAACGATGGCATTGGTGACTTAGAAGGGATAATTAATCGCATTGATTACATTAAAAGTTTAGGGGTGGATGCTATCTGGATCTCACCTTTCTTTAAATCACCTATGAAAGATTTTGGTTATGATATTAGCGACTATCGCGATATCGACCCCCTTTTTGGTAACTTAGATGATTTTGATGAGCTCATTGCGCAAGCACATCAACGCGATATTAAAATTATTATAGACCAAGTGCTTAGTCACACCTCAGATCAACACCAATGGTTTATTGATAGCCGTGAAGATTTAACCAACGATAAAGCTGATTGGTATGTATGGGCCGATGCTAAAGAAGACGGAACAGCACCAAACAACTGGTTGTCTATTTTTGGTGGCGGTGCATGGCAATGGGAGCCGCGTCGTGGACAATACTACTTACATAACTTTTTCACGGAACAGCCTGATCTTAACTTTCATAACCCTGATGTTCGCAAAGCTGTATTAGATAATGTTGAGTTTTGGCTTAAAAAAGGCGTTGATGGTTTTAGGTTAGATGCAATTAACTTTTGTTACCATGACGCACAGCTTCGTGATAATCCTGCAAAACCAAAAGAAAAGCGTCAGGGCCGTGGTTTTAGTGAAGACAATCCGTATGCTTTTCAGTATCACTACTACAACAACACACAGCCAGAAAACATTGAGTTTATGCGTGACATTCGCACCTTACTCAATAAATACCCAGGAACCGTGTCACTGGGTGAAATTTCATCTGAAGATTCATTAGCCACCATGGCAGAATACACCGCCGGTGGCGATAAACTGCATATGGGTTACAGTTTTGAGCTACTAACTGATGACTACTCGAGTGAATATATAAGAAACACCGTTACTACACTTGAACAACGTATGACTGAAGGCTGGCCTTGCTGGGCATTTAGTAACCATGACGTAGAGCGCGTTGCAAGCCGTTGGAGCGAAACGGGTGAAGTAAACCCTGCGCAATGTAAGATGTTAACCGCCCTATTGGCCTCGTTACGTGGTAGCGTGTGTATGTATCAAGGTGAAGAACTCGGGCTCGGTGAAGCAAGCGTTGCGTTTGAAGATTTACAAGACCCATACGGCATTACGTTTTGGCCAAACTTTAAAGGCCGTGATGGTTGTCGTACCCCAATGCCTTGGGAAAACCTTGATAGCTCACATGCCAATGCTCACAATGCGGGCTTTAGTGAAGTAAAACCGTGGTTACCTGTTGATCAACAACATAAGCTGCAAGCAGTTGCTGAACAAGAGAATGATTCAAACTCAATATTAAATGCGTACCGTGAATTTATGGCATGGCGTAAAAACCAGCCGGTATTACTTGAAGGTGATATTGAGTTTTTACAAACCGAAGAGCCAATTTTGGCGTTTTACCGTACTCTAAACGATGAAAAAATGTTGTGTGTATTCAATTTGAGTGCTTCACAAGCAAAACTTACTATTAATGCAAGTGTTGAAAATGAACATAACGACCTTTATCATCACAACGCAAAGCTTGATAATGAAACACTGACAGTTGAGCCATTTGGTTGTTATTACGCCCACTGCAGTTAATATTTACATTATTATAAAAAAACCC
>NZ_BADW01000027.1:0-796 GCF_000241165.1 Pseudoalteromonas sp. BSi20439 | reverse complement strand
GTGTATTGCTGTTTAGTGGAATTGGCTTGTTTACATTGCGTGTTGCTATGTATGTAAAGTTAGTCAAAAACTTAAAAGCTAACTCAAGCTTATATAGCACTTCAAAACGAGCAAACTGTATATACCCAATAAGATTCACCTCAATTGGCGGGCCTGCTTTTGCAACAGGGTTAGTTAACCCGGTTATTTGGCTTACACCTGATATGAAAAATCGTGAAGAATTAAACTCTGTTATTGAGCACGAATTAACGCACTTACAACAAGGTGATATTTATTGGACATGGTTAATTTGCGCTATAGAAAGTGTTTTTTGGTGGAATCCAATATGCTTAAAATTAGCGCGTTTGGCAAAAGAGCAATTGGAGCTTAGTTGCGACGAAAAATGTATGCGTAAACTCAAAGGTAAGTACCAATTAGATTTAGCTAGTTTGTTACTCTCTGAGCATGAAAAAAAATCTAAAAATAACTTTTTCACCCCCCTCTTTTGAATATTGAACACTCTAAGAGTTTTAACGTTCAGAGGATTAAAATGTTAAACAAGGAAAAAACAATGAAAAGTAAACATATAGTCATGGCTATAGCGGCATTGTCTTTTAGTGCACTAGCAGCGGCACAAATAGTAGATGAAAATACAAAGAATGAACAATATAGTGCGCAAAAACAGCCCGCTGCTAGTAATCAGTATAACCAACAGTTAGCAATGCTATTAGAGGTTGCAGGTGATGCAAAAAGTGAGCAATCAACAAAGCTAGTTCAAACGGCTCTCAACATTCAAAAGTGGTTTGCAAATAGAGAT
>NZ_BADW01000028.1:0-2600 GCF_000241165.1 Pseudoalteromonas sp. BSi20439 | reverse complement strand
CTAGATAGTTAACTCTGTTAGAGGCATACGGGCAGAATATAGAACATTAATCGACTATTGCATGTCCTAAATGTGGACAGATAAAAACGGAAGAAATGCTGACAAATTCATGTCAGCGGTATCACAAGTATGAGTCACACAAGGTTTTGCCAAACTATTGAATGGTGACTGGTGTGTTTACTTCTCATATGGAACAGCAAAATTCCGCCAATTCTAGAACGACAAAATTAGTTGCAGCCGTTAATGCACTAGAGTGTTTAAATTGAAGTTTATTATTGACTCTTCAACGTCTGCTTTACACTCTGAATTTTCGTTAATAACTCAAAAGCTAACTTCCGCTTTTGGCTAAGTGAAGTCATAAGGTATTCATTGATGCTAATGTCCGCAATGTCGGAGGAGCTGCCGTTAGCAAATAGCATCAAATTATCGTAATATAACTGATTGAGTCTCAGATATTATGATTAAAAAATCATACTTTCATAAAAAGAGAGATTGGCGGCATCCCTTTAAAACCTTTCAGTCTAAAATGAGATCAATCTCAATCATTATGCACAGTCACAAATACTCCACATAGGTTGATCATGGCAGTGGCAAACGGATTATCATTTTTGGTATTGAGAGAGCCGTCGATAATATTCAAACAAGCACCTTTCTTATGGATGCTTTCAATTGCCTCAAGAATAGATTTTAACGACCGTCCCAAACGGTCGAGGCGAGTAACAATAACTTCATCACCTTCCCTGATAAAGTCGATGAGTTCCTAAAGCTTTTCTTCATTTCGAATCGAAGCACCAGACTGTTTGCCTTGGAATATTTTTTCACAGCCCTGAGCGTCCAACTTGGACAGTTGAACATTTAAATCTTGTTCTTTAGTTGAAACTCTTGCAAAACCAACTTTCATATATACGAAACCTGTAACTTTCGCACACCTTAACAATTAAATGAACGAAAGTATATTAAATAAATTTCGTACATGAACGTAATAAAAAATAGAAATTCGTACACTACGGATAGAAAATGAATGACAATTCTAACTATAAAGTGACTTAATTATTTCACACGCTTCACTTGTACACGAGCTTGCCATTTGTTGAAGCTCAGCTTGTAGTGCTTTGAGTTCTCCCATTAGATTGTTAACTAAAGCCAATTTAGCCTGTGTCTATCATAAGTTCAAAACTTAAACTTTAGATATAAGCTGAAATTGAGTCAATCGTATTACAAATACTCTTATTGATACTGG
This sequence comes from Pseudoalteromonas sp. BSi20439, assembly GCF_000241165.1. Taxonomy (NCBI): domain Bacteria; kingdom Pseudomonadati; phylum Pseudomonadota; class Gammaproteobacteria; order Alteromonadales; family Pseudoalteromonadaceae; genus Pseudoalteromonas; species Pseudoalteromonas sp. BSi20439. Next base: position 1,360 of record NZ_BADW01000028.1, on the reverse strand, counting down.
CTCATTACTTGCACTTTTTCGAGAACATGACCACATGTAGAGAATAATAGGCTAACAGTGGGAAATATTTACACTATCAATGTAAGGATTACTTATGAAATACTCAAGATTTGCTGCAATGATCATCACCTCAACCATTGCTATGTTTGTCATGATGTATCTCAACACTTACGCAGTATCACATATATGGTTTAGTGAAACGCGTATCTATATGGCGTTGTATATGGGAGCAGGTATGGCAATGATCATGCTGGCCTTTATGCTTGGCATGTACAGTAACAAGAAGCTCAACATGGCTATTTTTCTATTGGCGACAATACTGTTTGCCATATGTCTTTATCTTGTTCGCTCTCAAAGCACAATTTCTGACACTGCTTACATGAAAGCGATGATTCCTCATCACTCCATTGCTATTCTTACTAGTGAGCATTCAACTTTGGAGGATGTACGCGTGCGTGAATTGGCAAATGGTATTATTAAAGCCCAACGAAAAGAAATAAAAGAAATGGAATGGCTGATTAAAGATATTTCTGAAAATGGAAAGGTCAGCTCACAAGCTCAGGCTGAGCAACGACCGCTCCCAAAGTTTGAAGGCACACTGAACAAAGGAGACTAAGATGACTAAGACAGCTACCCTGTACAGAATGGTCACTGACGAACATATCTGCCCCTATGGTTTAAGGTCGAAAGATTTGCTGGAGAGGCAAGGGTATGATGTAGAAGATCATAAGCTCACGTCAAGACAACAAGCTGATGACTTCAAAGCTAAGCATGATGTCAAAACTACGCCACAAACCTTTATTGAAGGAAAGCGTGTCGGAGGATACGATGACTTAAGAGAGTATTTTGGTAAAGATGAAGCAGGTCAAACTGGCACAACCTACACGCCCGTTGTAGCCATTTTCTCGATAGCTGCACTTCTTGCTGTCGCATCTCAACATTTTGCTTCCGGCTCATTTATCTCCATCAGAACACTGATGCTATTTATAGCTTTTTCAATGACGCTCTTAGCGGTGCAAAAACTGAAAGACCTATACAGTTTCACAAATTCGTTTATTACTTATGATTTACTAGCGATGAGATGGATAAGATATGGTTATATTTATCCCTTCATTGAAGCATATGCAGGTATTGGTATGGTTGCCCAACTACAGCCTCTCGCAGTGGCACCATTTTCATTGTTTATCGGCACAGTTGGAGCAATTTCAGTTTTCAAAGCCGTTTACATCGACAAACGCCAGTTAAAGTGTGCCTGTGTAGGCGGCGATAGCAGTGTGCCACTTGGATTTGTATCGCTATCTGAAAACTTATTTATGATCGCGGGAGCATTGATTATGCTGCTGATGTAAAGGTATAGCTC
>NZ_BADW01000029.1:0-6458 GCF_000241165.1 Pseudoalteromonas sp. BSi20439 | reverse complement strand
AGCAAACAGCTTAATGGTGATTTTTCCCTGCTGATCGTACTGGCTATCACAGGCCTGTTTGGCATTAATTAATAAGTTTACAAATACTTGTTTCATCGATGATAAATTACACTGCGTTAAAGGTATTTTTTCTATATGTAACTCTATAGCACACGTTCCCAACTGGTTGTCGAGTAACTTTAGCGTGCCATTTAATGATTCTGTAATATCTGCCATTGCAGTTACGTTGTCTTTTAGGCTGGCAAAGTCGACAAGGTTGCTAACAATATGAGCGATACGCTCTAATCCCTCTTGGGTATCATCAACTAAGTCATCAATATCGTCCACTATAAAGCTTATATCGTTCTCTTGGTTAAGCTGAACTAAAATAGACTCTAACTGCGATACTGAAATCGATTTATCTACAAATTGTTGAGCCGCCGTCATTAACGAAACCAACACGGGCTTTATAAATTTATACTTTCTGCATTGCTGGTTATGTAAGCAAGCGGGTTATTTATTTCGTGAGCCATCCCAGCAGAGAGTGTCCCTAGCGTGGCCATTTTTTCGCTTTGCATTAAGGTTATTTGTTGGTTTTTAACCGTTTCGAGCTTTTCTTCCAGCTCTTGATTAACAATAAACAATGCCCGTGTTTTGTCTTCTAGTAGGGTTTCTAATTGATCTCTGGCTGATTTTTCGCGCAAATACGCTTTTTTATAATTGTAGTCGTCTTCAGCCATGGGGAGTCTCATATTTTATTTCAATTAAACACGAATCAAACCCATCATGCATACACTGGGCATGATTAAGTTTAGCATCAACCCCATAATGAGCCGCAGCACCAAAAATAAGCCCTTCGGCGCACATACAAAGCTGTCGCTTAGAGTTGTAACGCATTAAAATAAACCCGTCTTCAATAATTTTGGCGTCAATTTCAGGTAAATTAGGCTCATGATAAAGCTTAGCTACTTCAACATGAATTACTTTATCAATACTAATAATGAGATCAGCAAAACTATTAAAGCTGTCTACTATAGCCGGGTGACGTGCCTTTAAGTGAGAAAATAAATACTCTCCAAAGGCCTTTAATACCTCAGGCATAGACATAGAAAGTGCAGTTGCTACATCTTGTGCCAAACCAACTATTTCTTCATCTGGATAACTTTCTGCAGAAATATAAACACGACCTTCAGGTGCATTTTTTCAAGTAAGTCGTCCCATGCAGCCATGCCACATTTTTCAATAACCAGTGCCTCAAGCCCTCTAAAGATAACGCCTTTCATGCATCTTCCCTCTATTATCACTTTTAGATTGTTAGCTGCATCTTCAATTAGTTACAAACGCTCGCTACCTTACGACTCATATGTACACTAGCGTAGTAAGTCTTACTCTGTAAAATGTCAGCATTAAAGTAATAGTAGTTTAGTCGCTTGTAAAACGCCCAAAAAGTTCGTTATTTGCATGGTCAACGTTTAACATTAAGTGACATTAAGGAAGCGTGATCACATTCTGCTTTTTATTCTATTGGTGGCAATGCTATTGGCAGGATCGTCTGGCCAAAAATGTTTGGGGTAGCGCCCTTTCATCTCTTTTTGTACCTCGCGGTAACTACTATTCCAAAAATGCGCTAAGTCTTGAGTTAACTGTAGTGAACGCTTGCCTGGCGATAACAACTCCATTAGCAGTGTTAATTTACCGTTAGCTAACATAGGCGTGCTGGTTAAACCATATACTTCTTGCATGCGCACACTAAGCTTGGCAGGTCCATCAAGTTGGTATTCAATTTTTATGTTAGAGCCACTTGGTACTGTTAGCCGCAGTGGGAGTAAAGATTTTAGCTCGCTTTGCTGTTGCCAATTAAAACAATTTTGTAGTGCCTCAAAATAATTAAACTTTTTAAGTTGCTCAAGGGTTTTAATATCTTCAAGGTATACCCCTAACCAATCACCTGCTGTTTCAATGAGCTGCTGCTGACTAATAATAGGAAACTGTTCTGGCATCAATTTGCTAGCTAGGCACATTCTAATAAGTAGTTGCTCACTTTCTTTTTGCTCGTTAAACAGTGAAAAGCCCTGTTTGGCAAACAAACTAAGCCATGCCTTGGCCCGCTCTGTTTTATCAAGCTTATGTTTACTTGGTTGGCTACTAAGGGTAATTTCCCCAAGTTTTACTTCATCTTGATGAATAAACCGAGCGGCTTTTTCATCAAACTCGCAGCGGGTCAACTCAGTGAATAAATGCGGTAAATACTCTTTAAGCGCTAATGGATTTAGCGCCGTGGCTGCAAAAACTCGCCCGCCTTTATGCCCGCCCATACTGGCAATAGCTATATATTCGTCATTATGCCAGTAGTCAGGGTTTAGCTCAGCCCCTGCCCCATTTGCTAATAAGTAGCCATTGCCACGTTTTTTAGCGATGCGATCTGGGTAGGCAAGCGACACTAATAAGCTTAAATGTTCAGTGTTTAAATCTGTGCGGCTATCGGTAAATTTTAAGCGTTTTAACCAATAATTTAATTGCTGCTTAAACACCGGATGTGGTCGTTGTTGTTGACTATGCAGTGCTAGGTTGAGCTCATTGGCAGTGTTAATTCGGCTTTCTAGTAAGGCCACTAAATAAATAGCTAAGCGATAAACCCCACTTAACCGTGGCTCTAACATTTGCGCTTTTAATAACATATGCGCTAAGCGAATATCGGCACCAAAGCCCAACATTTTACTGCCCAGCGTGGTGAGCTTACCGTTACTATCTATGGCTTCAAGCATAGATAATAAATTAGTAGCTTGGCTGCATTGTTGCTCACTCGGCGGGTCAAGTAAGGTGAGTTCACTAATGCTTGCGCCCCACTGCTTTGCCTCAAGCATCAGTTGGCTAATATCTGAGGTAAGAATATCAGGGTTATCGTGGCTGTTTCGTCTCTCAAAAGTTTGTTTTGAACCTAACCGGTACACAACCCCTGGCTCTATTCTTCCTGCACGCCCTGCGCGTTGTACTGCCGATGAACGCGATATACTTTGCGTAGTAAGCTCAGTCACACCAGTTTTTAAATTAAAGCTGGCTGCACGGCGCTTGCCGCTATCAACAACAATTCTAATACCTTCAATGGTTAAACTTGTTTCGGCAACATTGGTCGTTAATACTACTTTTCGCATCCCTTGAGGCGCAGGTGAAATTGCAGCTTGTTGATTAGCTTTATCTTGTTCGCCAAATAATGTGGCAACAATACAATTACTGGGCAAGTCGCTCAGCGCTTGCTGCACTCGCAGTATTTCACGCTGGCCGGGTAAAAATACCAGCGCACTGCCGGTTTGCTCATTGAGTGCTTGTTTTATAATAGCGGGGGTGGCATCAAGCCAGCGGCTTTCATCTTTTATTGGGCAATATATTTCGTCAATCGGGTAACTTCGCCCGCTTGACTGAATAACTGGGCAATTAAAAAATGCGGTATAACGATCGCTATCGAGGGTGGCCGACATCAGCATAATGGTTAAATCTTCACGTAGCGCCGCTTGCGATTCTAAAGCAAAAGCCAGCGCGGTATCTGCTGCGATAGAGCGCTCATGAAACTCATCAAAAATCAGTAAATCAACATCACTGAGTTCAGGGTCATTTTGTAACATGCGTGTCAGCATGCCTTCGGTGACTATTTCAAGGCGCGTGTGTACGCTTACTTTACTCTCACCTCGCACCCGTAAACCGACACTTTGCCCCAGCGTTTCGTTTTGGCAATGCGCTAAATAATTGGCAATATTACGTGCAGCTAAGCGCCGAGGCTCCAACATCACTATGTGTTTATAATGCCCATCGCGCATAAGCTGTAATGGCAACCACGTTGATTTACCTGCACCAGGCGGCGCTTGCAGTAAGGTGATTGGGTTGGCTTTTAATGCATCAATGAGTGAGTTATATATTTCTTGAACCGGCAGCACGCTATTTACCCTAAAATACTTTGCCGACATTGTAGCAAAAAATATCGTTTTATTATTAAAAAGCAAGTGGCGTTTTAAGTGATTTAAATGCCCTTAAATTAGCTCGTGATTGCATTTCGTTTCAAATACCTAGTAGGTATAAAGCTGTAAACCGAAGCTACAGCTAAGTAAATACTCTTTTTAATTATTACGTTTTGCGCAACTTTGCGGCTATTGTATTTATAATAAGCAAATAGCGGCTAACGCCACCTTTATTAGACTAAAGAATGATTGCTGCTGAATCTGCTGATTTTATGACCTTTCTGCTATTTTACATGGCAAGATCACACTGTAAAAACAAAAACATAAACCACTGAATTTAAAGATCTTTTAAATTTAACAAGCCAGTTACAACACATCCCTTTGCTATTTTTGTTAACACTTACAAAGCGTTAAACTGGGCTATGCACGACCTTTTGCCTAATTACAATCTGTAGCAAGCTGTTTTACCCTGCGCACTCAACGTTCATTTGCTTTGTAAAAGCTGTATTTTTATTTTGAGTTAGCAACTAAGTTGCAGGAGAAGTCATGACCACCAAGCCGCTAGATGATAATTCATCTGATGCTATACCAGGAGCGGATACTCAAACCGTGTCCGATAGCTATGAAAATCTTCATAAACCCAGCTCTGAGTTTGAAAGCCGCGACGCTTATCTAGAGCACGAACTGCAAATTATGCAGCCAAAACGCTGGCGTCCAAATTTACCGTTTAGAGATTATCGCTTTGAATTTGAAGACACCATTCCAGCGATGGCCGCAACTATAGGTAAAGTTGTGATGGTTGCAGCCATTGCTGCCACTTTTGCAGGCCCTTTGGGGTTGAGTGATGGCTTTGTACTTGAAAACGTACGCTACGAACTTTTAATTGTTTCGTTATTTATTTTACTATTTTCTGGCTTTATTTTACCGACCGCTAACTTAGCGGGTACTCATGGCCCACTCATTCCATTAATTCCTATTGTGGTTGCCGCAGGCGGACACCCTATGGCCTTTGGCTTGCTCATAGGTGCCTTTGGATTGATATTAGCATTCAGTAAAGGCGGCAGTCTCATGGCCAAGCTCACCAGTAAAGGGGTATGTGGTGGCTTGCTTCTCTATTTAGGCTTTGTGGGTACCATTTCTCAGGTTAAAAAACTATTTGCATGGGCTGAAGAAATTCAAATGACCCATATTGCCTTTATCGTAATCTTAGCCACAATTTTACTTTATGCTTTATTGGAGCATTACAAAAAACGCTGGTTAGCCGTGCCACTGAGCTGTTTAATTGGTGGTTTTACTGCTTTTGCATTGGGCGCACCGTTTGAGTTTCATACTGCACCGGGCTTACCAAACATGAACCCTATGTACTGGTGGGGCGAAAACACCGGCTGGATGCTTGGCTTACCCACAGCAGAAAGCTTTGTGGTTGTACTTCCTTTTGCAGTTTTAGCGGTTGCTATGTGGTCGCCTGACTTTTTAGGCCATCAAGTATTTCAAAAAATTAGTTACCCAGAGCGTACTGAAAAAGTACAAATGAATATCGACGATACCATGCTTAGCGCATCAACAAGACAAACCTTTGGCTCGCTATTAGGCGGTGCTAACTTTGCGTCATCTTGGGGCACTTACATTGTTCCTGCTGCTATTGCAAAACGCCCTATTCCTGCAGGCGCAATTTTAACTGCGTTATTTTGTATTATCGCGGGTGTTTGGGGTTACCCAATGGACTTAGCTATTTGGCAGCCAGTATTATGTGTTGCCTTAATTGTAGGGGTGTTTATTCCACTACTTGAAGCGGGTATGGAAATGACCCGTGAAGGTAAAACCACCCAATCAGCCGCCATTGTGGTGTTTGCATCAAGCCTAGTAAACCCTGCATTTGGTTGGTCACTAACTATGCTACTTGATAACTTGGGCCTTATTGGCTGTAAAGAAAGAAGTGCTGATTTATCGCGAATGAGTCGCTGGGTCATCCCACTTATAATGTTTGTATTATTAACCGGTGTAATGGCACTGGTAGGCATGCTGCCAGGCATTCCTGCGCTAATGCCTAGCTTTAGACATTAATTCCTTTATTAAACAGCAAAGCGAGCTTTAATAGCTCGCTTTTTTTATACTTATAAAAACCAGCACAGTGTCCCTGCAATAATCCCCCCTGAAGTGACAGTCCCTGAAATAATTACAAGCCACCCTGCAGAATTTTTATAAAGCTCGCCACCAGCTAAAAACCTTTACGCACCAAAAAAGCATAAGCAGTTGATATATTAAGCGTTTCACTTTCTGGTATAGCCTTTGCAACTTTATAAGTGAACGTTAAAAATCATTTTATTAGTAACGCTTTTAAAATGAAAAATCATCACTCTTAATAAGGAGCTAATTATGAATAGCGATCGTATCGAAGGAAATTGGAAAGAACTTAAAGGTAAAGCGCAACAAAAATGGGGCGATCTTACCAACGATGATTTAGATAAAATTGAAGGTAGCCGTACCGAGCTTGTTGGTAAAATTCAGCAAAAATACGGTAAATCCTAT
>NZ_BADW01000030.1:0-6633 GCF_000241165.1 Pseudoalteromonas sp. BSi20439 | reverse complement strand
AGCTATCATTTCACAACGGTCACATGTATAGGATGTTTGTTTTAACCTAGACAAGCACACATGTCTTGATGAAGTAGTCATTTTTGACTTACAACTGTCACATATAAAGCTAGGATGACAACAACTAACACTGCTCTTTTTTTTAATTAATTTAGCAAGATTTCCAACATCACCTTTATAGATCTTATAGAGTTCGTTATGCTCTTTAACTGAATAAGTGAAACTCGGTACCTCAGAGCTTGCTAGGCTCCAATACTCGTTAATTATTATAATCTCACGCTCATTTACTTCTCGCTCATAACAAATGTATAAATCAGTCATATTAATTTCAATGTATTAGATCAATGAACTGAGGTTAGTTGAACTTTTACCTAAAACCCAAATGATAGAGCGAAATAATATTCCTGTTTTTCTTCACCCTCAGACTGCTTTTACTAGAGCAATACATGCAGTAGAATGATTTGGTATAAACGGTGTGATAACAATAAGGTGGACAGGTATAAAGCCTTATTTATTAAATTGTTGTCATTAATGTTCGAGATTAACTATTTGAAGAGATTGGTGTGAAAACAAACTTAGTCACTCGCAAAGGCTTTAACCAATTAAAAGAAGAACATGAATATTTATGGGAAAAAAAACGTACCTGAGGTGACTAAAATAGTGGCTTGGGCTGCTAGCTTAGGAGACCGTTCGGATAATGCTGACTACACCTTCAATAAACGCTTACTAAGGCAAATAGATAGAAGAATTAGATATTTAAGAAAGTGCTTAACTGACCTTCGTATTATTGATCCATCTCCTCAACAATTCGGAAAAGTGTTTTTTTGGTGCTTGGGTTGAAATTGAAAATGAAAATGGAGATATTAAAAATCTTCAAATAGTTGGACCTGATGAGCTCTATGAAAGAAAAGATTGTATTTCAATCGATTCACCTATGGCTCGAGCACTTCTAAAAAAAGAAGTAGATGATGAAGCAATTGTTAATGCCCCCGAAGGCAAAACAAGCTGGTTTATTAATAAAATAACTTACGAATAGTTAAAACATCTTTTTGTTACTCACTACAAACCTGAAATTTGAAAAATAAAAGCACAACACGAGCTTGTTGAATTAAAATAAATACGTCAGCTCTATTGACTTTCAAAAACAAGCTTGACAAATTGATTTAAAGCATATATAATGGTGGATTGAGCTATATAGTAGTTGGATTGGGGTTAATATTTCTATATTTGTAGGTTTATATAATTAGGTAGGTTTTAATTTAATAATCAATGAAGTTCGATTTATAAAATCGAGAGAAGATGTAACAACAAACCAGCTGGTTTGGCTTTAGGCCTTACCAGTTTTTTTCGTGCTTGTAACTAATCTTAATTGACTAGTTACACAACAGCGGATACGAAATATTTAGACACCATAATAATACCTATGAATTCTGGTATTGTCAAACATCTATGAGGAGGTCGATATGTAAGTTTTAACAAAGAAAGAAAAAAGTAATGAAGAAAACTAGCGAGATAAAACCTCAACTTTTAATTATTCAACAACTTGGAATTTCCAATATGAATTTTTATACACATGAAGAAATTAATATGTTCATACAACAAAGGAGTACTATATGCACGAAAATGAGAGTAATAATAACAAAAACGGAGAATCAAATGATTTAAATTTAGGTCAAATATCACTTAAGACAGCTGATACGAAATATTTAGACGATATAAGTATTAGTAAGTCGTGGGTGCTTTTGAGGCTAATTAATCTATCGCTGGCTCTTACCGACCCTACATGTATTAGTTTAACCGTGTGGGTAACTAAGACAACTACTGATTTAGTCGCTAACAGAAATAGCAAAAGACCTAATCGAAGCAATTGGATTGGTTTAATTAGAAAACTTTCTGAGCTTTTATAGCTTTTTGTAGCATCACCATGCAGAACTGGCATTACTTATTGGTGATGCTACTACAATAAGATATAACAAACACTATCCATGGTCTTAGGCCATGGGTAGTTATCAGTAAAAAATGAACAGAGTATTATTAATATACCTAAGGATTACTTGTGCAAAAACCTGATATCGGATTAATATTTGAAGAAAATTTACCTGATGAAATTTTCAGGGAGTTTGAAATTGGAGTAAAAGCAGATGGTTTAAAAATTATAGTTGAAACTAGAGAACCTATGGGTGCAATGATGTGCGCTGAATGGTTTATCTTTCCTACTATAATGGCATACATTGGTAAAAGCTATTTTGATGTTTTTCTAAAAGAAATGGGTAAAGAGCACTACTCACTGCTAAAAGATAAGTTATCAAAATTGACCGATAAGGCTATGTCAGAACCTAGAATTGAGCCAACTTTATTTGCAACAGAAGGGAAGATAAGCTCTAACAACCCATTTTCACTTGCGTGTTCAATCCACGCCGAGGCTGAAAATGGAAAAGTATTCAAGTTATTACTTCCAAAACATAATAATAACTCTAACTACAAGCTGATTGTTGATAGATTTATGGACTTTATATCTGATTATCACTTGGGGTTGCAAACTTTACACTCAATAGGCTGTCCGTGGGAAATAGAGGATCTCACTAGCGATATGATCTTTGTCCATTACAACTGCGAAACTAATGAAATAGAATGGCTAAACCATAAAGATTACAAATAAACAGACAGGCAAATTAGATTTGACTGTGTACTTATAAATATTGTGACTACAAAAACTCTAAAGCTTTTTTTATAGCGTCAATAGTAGCCGCTTTGAAAACTGCCTGTTTATTTTCATCAATAAGCTCTCCATAATCTGTTGGCGTTAATTTCCATTTACTTTGAAAGCTATTTGATAATAAATATTCTAATGCTCTCCGCTCTTGAATAGATAGTTTATGCTCAGAACCAAGCCCAGTAGATTTGTAGTCATAAATATCAATTTTAAGGTTTGGTGGAATAATTTCTTGTATCTTTTTCCGAGTCGCAATTAGCTCGGAAGCTTGAATTTTTGCTAGCAATCGATGCTTTGGATTGTTTATTTCATCTATCCAATCTAACTCTTGATGCTTTTGCTTACCAAGATCTTTTACTGGGCTGTTCTCTGCAAATGATGCAATAAGTGCTCTATACTTTTCACCCGATTTATTACGAATACTTTGTGCTTTTGGAACCCCTCGTTGAGTGCCTAACTTTGATATTGTAGAAATAGAATAGTCATCAACACCTCTTTTTCTTTGCTCCATACAAACCCTATAGATTGCTTCGAGGGTTTCACTAATCTTAGTAGAGCAACCTTTTTGTAATTCAGTTAGTAGATCTTCAGGTGACATACTCATAACTCACTATTAATTAACGTATTATTTTTATTAATAAATTCGATTTCAGACTTTGAAATCTGTTCATCACCAAGAAGGTCGGAGAGCTTAATATCACAATTAATTACACGACTAACTTTTGACCATGTTTTTAAACGAGACTTTAAAAGGCGCGCTAATTGATTTCCAGCGTGCAATTGTTGCTCTTCTGTGAGTAAGAATAAGCCGGGAGATATTTCATTGAATACAGCCATTTTATCCAACTGTTGAGATCTTGGAATTATGGCATGCGATGCATTGGCCGACTCATAAATCGTTGCATTCTCACAAACCTCTTGAAGTTGCTCAAATGAAGATGTCTCTTCTAAAGATATTTCTATTTCTGAATCACTCATTTTAACGAGGGACAAGCTGTCTTTTTGATTAGCTATTGATTGTGTCATTTTAATTAGCTTGTAGGACGACTGTAAGTCACATAAGAGCATATCCATTTTTTTTGCTGCACTTTCATATTCTGACTCAGTTTTTCTTATTTTTAACTCAAGAATTTTACGCTCTGATAAGTCAATTTTTTCATTTTTTAAATTAGCTACGTATTCTCGGCGATCTAATTCGTCTAAGCTTTTCTCAAGCATAGTAATTTTACTTTGTAACTTTGTGCATTGAGATGACTGGGTGTTAGAGTGAAATAAAATTTCGTTAGTGATGGATAGCAACCCACCAATAAATGCGGGGCCTGTAATAAAATGACGACAGCGAAGACAATTTTGCGTCCCTAGATAACCAGATGGAGCCGGTACACGTAATGATGTACCACTACCATTAAGTTCTCCGCCATCTTCACAGCGAGTTGCGGCATATGGGCAGATACCATAATCCCTGAAAATGAAGTTCCCTGCTGGAATAGAGTTTGTTAATGAATTTAGTAACTCTTCATTATTTGATACCAATTCATTTTTTACTTTCTCTATTTTATTTTGTTCAATTAAACTCTGAGTAGCGTCAACCCTCGTTTTTAATGCTTCTTTCTCGCCCTGCTCTAATCGCTTTCTAATATCGCCTTGCGTAATTTTGCAGTAATAAATAGACATTACAATTGATGAGTGCCCCACAACTTTCATAACTATTTCAATAGGCATCCCCATTTCCATTATATAAGCCGTTATAAGGCTCACACGCATTGAGTGAGGGGTATACTTAGACTTATACTGATTTAACGTTGCTTCCTTCCCTGATAGCGTTGCAAGCTCTAAATTTGATGGTTGAACATTATAAAGTGCGGCAGCTAACCTTGGTGTTAGGGAATTACCAACACTTTGTGGCTCAATATCCTGATACGCCCTAAATAAAAAACAATTTATTCCTTTAGCCTTAAGTTGCAACTCATTTAAATTTGTTCTTTTACAACTAGACCAGTTCGTAGGGTTATCTATAGGATTATATTTTTGCTGCCATTTACGAAGTTTTACTAACCAATAAATAAGGTCTTCAGGTATCCAAGGTATTGAATAACCTTGACCATTATTACTTGTTTTGTTTGTAGTAATAAACATCCCTGCGTTTTCGTCAGGCATTCTTTTAATAAACGCTTGGTTTTTTGTTAATCCAGAAAAAATAGATTTATTTTTTTCCCAAATTATTTTTCCATTTTGATCAACATTAGCTATTACATCATCTGCTTCACCTGAATCATTATATGCAATCTGACGACCCCGCAATGGAACTTTTGTTAAAGTGAACGTATGCAACCAATTTATTGGAGACCACATATAAAGCTGATCTCCAATCTTTTTTATCACGCAATCAGGGTCACTTCGATCTACTTCCTTCGATGATACTTTCAGCCAATCAGCATCAAATTTTTGCAAATGCTTTAGGTCTTTAAAAGTTTTTGCATTAGCTGGAATTATCCACTCTTGGGCCTTTTTAACAAAGTAATACTGCAAGCAAGGTTTAGTTGATTCAGCACGCTGCGGAGACATCACACTCGCTGAATTTGATAGAAGCGATAAAGGATTTCTAGCATCCATTACACGAATGATCTCTCCAGTTTCCTCATCTTCACTAGTTAGGTCATTGGTAATCACAAAGTCTAAAAATTCATTCACTGCAATTATCAAGTTACGCCGCATATTATCGGTATTCAACTTTTCTAATTCTTGCTTTAAGGGTCTGATATTAACCTTTTGCTTTGTAAGAAATGCTTCTGGAGTTAAGCTTTTATCGTGTTTTTCTATATAAATTCGAACGAATCGACAAAGCAAAGAGTTTTTAGAGCCTCCGCCTAATGCTTGGGTCATAAATTCTTCTATTTTTACAGCCCAAGCCATATATGGTTTTGCAATAAATTTTAAATTGTAAGGCTCTTTTTTACCTAAAAATTTAAACCAATTTTCCCATTCACTTTCCCATACCCCTTGTGGGTCATTTGGTATTTGAGGGTCATCTTGCTTTTTAACAAATGCCCTGTATTCCTTTTGTGATTGGAGAGCTAATGGCTTAAGAATATTCTTTAATTTGTCATATGAATAAAAATCAGGGACATCAAATGTATCTTTATAGCTTACCCACTCATCCTTAAAAACTCTCTCTGGATGTGCAACTAGACCTGGTATGCTTTTATAATTTTCTAAATGTAGCCTTGAGTTAGTGATACCGTTGCTTTTGCATATAGCTTTGTATTCATCCAATGTTTTTATTGATACTGGTATATTTAATGGCGGATTTGAGGTCAGGCTTGAGTTACCTTTACGCTTGCTCATTTAATCTCCCTCATCTTATTACGAATATCTTCTGATGTTGGTTGTATATATACCAAGCAAGATAGAGAGCTCTTATGATGCATTGCTTTTTGAATTTCAACTTGGCTCAAACCAAGTTGTCGTGCTCGATAACCATATGCATGTCTGTGTCCATGCTCAGTGGTTCCGAGTTCTTTTTTAGCTTCAAGCCCAATTTTTTTAACTGCTCTTTTATGAATCCGCTGAAAGTTTTTTATCGTTTCAGGCGCTCCAGTGGAGTTAGTAAATGCAAATGGGTGAGTATCTGTCTTTGCTGGCTCTACACGTTGATATTTTAGATAGTTAGCCCAAGATATTAAAAACTCTTTTGCTTTTTCCGGTGGGTTAAATATCACTTCAAAATAACCATCTTTATTTGTGAGTAAAGGTGATTTCCAACCCGCATATAATCTTTCTGATAATCGGTATGAATTTCTAGGTTTATAAGAAGTGCTTTCGAGTAAGTATGCTCGCCTATTTGCAAAGCTACTATCAGGTGAGCGGCCTATTTCAGGATGATAGACCCTAACTAACGCTTCATCTTGATATATTGGATG
>NZ_BADW01000031.1:0-492 GCF_000241165.1 Pseudoalteromonas sp. BSi20439 | reverse complement strand
TTCGAAAGAGTCGGGCTTTTTTACGTCTGGAATAAAGTAAAAAGAAGTTCGAGGTGAAAGGTATTAGGTTAAAGGAAGAGAATTGACCAGAACCGACCCCACGACATTCTACTGCGCTGTCGCTACGAAGTAGTATACCCACTCCAAATACAAGAAAAGTGCAAAGCATCCGGCTTTAAGTAAAAAATAAGCTCTGCTTTACACTGATCTCCTATTACCCTCTATTGTATGGTGATCCTCGTTATACAAAATTAATAGCTCCTTAAATAAAGCCTTATAGATTACATAACTATGTTTTACTTGAAAAAGAATTTATTAAGCCCAAAATGAAATTAAGTATTTTTATTAAATTGAGCTTTTTATGTCATTACTACTAACGTCATCTAAGTGCGAACAATGGACCTATTTATCAAAACAGGTAAAAGAGTATGAAGAACAAGCAGCCCATGCTGAGGGCGCTGATCTATACACGCTGATGCAGCGCGCCGCGCA